>JAYSRH010000365.1:0-24512 GCA_043721115.1 Fibrobacteria bacterium
GACACTAAAAAATTCCGTAAACCACGTAACATCAGGGTTTCGAGCAGCAGGGGGATATTTCCAAATAGCCCAAATTTCTTGAGCGCATCACGCCCCACCCGGTGGTGGACGACGGCAAAACATTTGCTTCGGCATAACAAGCCGGTTATAATGGGCGCAAAAGGGGAAACGCTGTTTCCAATAACATCAGCTCGGTTGAAAAGCAATCTCAGATTGGCGCAGAGCGCAAAGCTGAGGCGACACAGCCAATTCGAATGGCCCATGCCCAGAGCTTGCATGCGAATACCCTCAATGACTTTTGGGGTAAATCCCGGATACCTTCCAACAAATAAAGTCACGTCCCAATCCTTGGCCAAACGGCGCAGCACTTCGAAATCGCGCAAGGCTCCACCACCCGCGCACCAGGGGTTTTGCAAACTGTCATAGGAGTAATAGGAAAGTTTTAGCCGACTGGGCTTCATGAAACGACCTGATTACCAAAACCTTTCCTTTTTCTGCTCCCCTTCACTATCAGGGTCCCACGGAAAAAACACCGCTTTTGCCCGCGATGTCGGAACCTATTAAGCTGCTGACTTTGACATAATAGTCCGTTCCTGCCGTTAATGTAGCGTCAACCGTCCAGGAATACGTTCCACTATTGGTCACTCCGGCAGCAATTGTTTTTACCACTCCGGCTGAGTTAAATAAAAACAGATCCACCGCGCCCTTGATCTCTGCATTGTTCGACCATTGAATGGATACGCTTTGGTCGTATTTCAGGGTTGCGGCAGCCAAAGGTGCCGATACCAAAAATTGATAGTCGGCAGGCGCATAGGCCTTAAACTCCAATGCATAAACCCCGGAGTACGTAGCGATAGTAGATATTATGGAAAAGGAATATGTGCCGTCGGCGGGGCAAATCCAAGCTAGAGTATTTCCTGAGTCGCCCGTCACCCGCGAACCTTGTTTGATCAAAGACGTCCCCAATCCGTTATATAGTGTAATGTTGTGGTAAAAGGAAATGGAAGCGATGGTTTGCAGGATATACACCATTTTTGCTTTGGCGGCGAATTGAAACCAGTCCTTGTCTCCGTAGGTGAGCGAAAGAAAATGGCGACCCACATTCGGGACCAGAACGCGCGCAGCAGCCGATGAGTCATTGGTTTCCAGGCTATCGGACAGAATACCGCTTATCGAAAACCTGGGGCTATATGCCGTAAGCCCGGAATTGAAAGGAATGCGAATTTGATAATCGCTTCCCGATGCCAAGCCAGAAGGAACGATCCAGCTGACGCTGCCGGCAGCAAAATTGGTGTAAGCAATATTGGTCAATTGCGAATTGCCCCGGTAGAGATACAATGTCACATACCCTGCACCGAGAGAAGAATCGGGTTGCCAGGAAAGGCTGTAAGTAGACCCGGCGGAAAACGTGCTAGCCTCAGTTGGGTTACTGAACTTCACCATCGAATCCGGTTGAAACAGACGAACAGAGAGAGAATAA
The DNA here is from genome assembly GCA_043721115.1 of Fibrobacteria bacterium. Lineage (GTDB taxonomy): Bacteria > Fibrobacterota > Fibrobacteria > UBA11236 > UBA11236 > Chersky-265. The sequence continues at coordinate 1,481 of JAYSRH010000365.1, forward strand.
TTTCCATAATTGTACCCGGACACTTGAATGTAGTACGTGCCCGTAGTCGTAGCCGCTACCAGTACGGAAGGGTTGTTGGTGCTGGAGGAACCCAACGTAGATGCGGCCATGGAGTCCGCATAGACGGCCAGGGAGGTGGTTGTAGGAGTGGCGACCTTGATCCAATAGCTTTGCCCCGCTTGTACCGAGAACTTGATCCAATCCGGATCGGTAGCCGTCAATGTGCGAGCCTGCACGCTGCCGTTGGTGGGAATATCTTTGGCTAAACCGCGCGTATTGTCTGGTTCATAAGTATCCACGTTCACGCCACTAATGGTAAAGTTTGCACTGTATCCGTAAATTTGGGAAGTGGAAGCGTTGGTCATTCGAATCCGGTATTTGTTGGATGTCATCATTCCCGCAGTAGTGCTCCACGAGTAAGAGCCACCATTGACCGTTGAGCTGGCAATCGTTTGCACAACGGCAGTATCGCGGTACAACTGAAGATTGACATAGGATCCAAAGGAAAGGCTGTCCGGCAGCCAGGTAATCAGGTAGTTGGAACCCGCAGCCCAAATTGTGGAAGAATCCGGGGAAGAAAATTTGCTCGGAAAGCCTCCCGTTTGGGAAGAGTCGAATCGAGATAGGGAAACGGTATAGGATCCAAATCCTAAAAGAGATGTGACGCGTAGAAAATATTTTCCGGAGTTGGCTGGTGTCGTTATAATTTGCGCCAAGTTGCCAGCTTTACTCGTCAAGAGCGCTCCCAGGCTATCATACAAAAAGAGGGATAATGAAATGGAAGGCGGTGCTTTCACGGTTGCCAAATAACCTTGGCCGGCCGCAGCCGTAAATTGCATCCAATCCGCATTCTGGCTGGTAATCGTATGAGATTGAACAGCACCATCAGAATGAATCGGTTTAGCAAACCGAAGACTATCGTCATTTTCATATGCATCGGCAGCCACGCCCCCAATGGAAAAAAATCCGGAATAAAACGCCAAGCCTGGATCCTGGGCGCTGATGATTTTAATTCTGTACTTTTCCGATGTGACCATTCCCGAGGAAGGCATCCAACCCAAGTATCCGGCCGAAAGATTGGTACCTGTACCTAATAGGCCTACCAAAACTGTATCGCGATACAGTTGGATATTGGCTGTGGCCCCCGGGTTGCCGCTCACCGTCCACGCGATGTTAGACATCGTTCCTCCGGTTAAACTATCGCCAGATTTTGGAGAGGTGATGGCAATACTACCCGAATAGCTAGAGTTGATAGAGAATGCTGCACTAAAACCTTGGATGGCCGGATCGCTATTGCTGGTGATTTTGATGCGATAATTTGAAGCCGTTCCCAATGTGGTACTCACTCTGGTCCAATTGTACGCGCCGGTATTTGATGTCAAGGTTGAAACCGTTCCCGCCAAAGTTGTGTCCTTGAGCAATTGAATGGATACATAACTCCCGATGGAACCCTGGGAGGTCCAGCGTATAGCCAGGGCTGAGTCGACTTGAGCCAAGGTTCCGCCCGCAGGACCGGTAACGGAAATAAGCCCGGAATAATTAGACTGTAAGACAAAGTCATAACTTACGTCCCACTGAGCAGTATCCGTGGTGCTCACAATCTTAAGGCGATAGCCGGTTCCACTGCCCACTTTACTGTTCCGCACTGACCAGGAAAACGTGCCGTTGTTCTGTGCCGAATAGACCACCACGGCTTTAAGTGTGTCCACGTGATACAGGTATATATTCACGAATGGGGCCGTAACCGTGTCCTTTTTGGTCCATAAAACTTGATAGGTCGAGTCCAGATTGAGGTACGATCCGGCGGTTGGAAAAGTAATGGAGTAAAATCCACGGTATACGTGATTACCCACGCCACCGCCTCGACTCCCGCTGCTCAACAAGCAGCTTTGTAGCACCGTAAAGACCAAGCCGACAAACAATAGGTAGGACAAATACCTTTTATAACGCATAAGCCACCCGGGGTAATGGGGAAGAATAAATGTAATAGCAAAGCAAAGCAAATACCCAAATTGCGTACCAATAATTTTTAACGTTCTGAGACCATAATTGGTCTATTGGTAAATTTAGCGAATCAGGAAAATATGGCCCTCTCCATTCGACTCGCAACGGAAATCGACATCCCAATCATTCGATCCCTCGCCGAAACAATCTGGCGCGAATATTACCCAGAGGTCCTTTCTGGGGAGCAAATCGAATACATGCTGGTCAAAATGTATGCCCATGACAGGCTCATCCAAGAGCTGCGACAGGGAAAGGTTTATGCACTCGCAAGCTGGGGAAATCGGAATGTAGGTTACCTGTCTTATCATCAAGAAGGACCTGAAAGGGTTAAACTGTCCAAGCTTTATTTGCTAAAGGATTTTCGTGGTCAAGGGTTTGGAAAGCAGATGCTGCAGCATGTCATGGATGCCGCAAGCGCGTATGCTGCCTCAGAAGTCAGTCTATGCGTCAACAAAAAGAATGCACAAGCCATCGCCACCTATGAAAAATTTGGGTTCATCCGATGCGAAGCTGTGGTAGCGGACATCGGTGGTGGGTTTGTGATGGATGATTGGGTCTATCGGTTAATTCGGCACTTGAAATGAAACTGGGTTGCCGCTAGGATCTCCACCATTGGCACCCAGTACCCCGCCAATTGTGATTATGCGTACGACATAATAGACGGTTGACCCAAGGTGAACACCGAGCAAGTCGTCCTCCCAGGAGGTGGTGGCAATGGGACCAGAAGTCGCCGCAACTCGCATAGACTCATCTAGTCGCAGCACTTCATAGGACTGTAGGAGTGGGTAGCCGAGGAGCGCATCCCATTTTAAATACACTTTTACTCCAGATGAAGGCAAAATCTGCAGACTAAAAATTTTTGGTGGAGGGGCGGTAGGATTGTACCTGACCGCAACCGGCGGGATGCTGAGGGTATCTCCCGCCTTCACGGTAATGGATTTTAAAGTGTCCGCCAGGAAATAGCCTTCTGGTGGCGCGAAAATAATCAAGTCATAGGTGCCGACCGGGACTCCGACCAATTTGAATGGTCCATAGGGAGAGCCATAATCGGAATAGGTGACGCTGCATTTGCATTCAGGCCTAATGTCCTTACGTTGACTTTTAAGGTGGCGTCGCCGATTGAAATCGTATCTGCTGGAATTAAAGACGCTACGCCTCCACTCCAATCGCTTTTTGTTCCGAGTTTATTAACGGTTCGGATCCGATATTGGATGGCGTGTCCGGCCACAAAGGGTGAAAAGGCATCAACAAAGACTGTATCAAAAAACGAAAGCGTATCGGTAAGGCTGATGTCCAAGCTGTCGATTCGCTGCATTTCATAATGGGATACATTGGAGACAAAAACGGGATTCCAGTGGATGCGGATGCTGCCTGCACCGCTAACCGAGTCCACGCTGGGTACACCCGGAACCGGCGGCGTTACGAAGGGGCTCCACGTCAAATCCAAGCGGGGAAGAGTGGTGGTTGTACCCGCTATCACTCGCACAGAATCCACGTAGGCGGTCAGGTAATGGCCGTCTAAGGCTGTGAATACCATTTGATATAGCCCAGAACCCAATGCACCGAGTTGAAAATTTCCGGAGGTGTCTGTGATATACGATTTGTCCGTGTGCATAAGCCGCACTACTATTTTTTCATTCTTGAAAATTCCGGCTGGCCTCAAATTGAGACCGCGCGTAACGGTGCCTTTAACCATACCAGGGTTATCCAAAATAAGGGAAACATTCACTATAGTGGCGCTATCTAAAATTTTCGCCTGAGGGAACCATGCTATTTTTCCGGATACAGAATCGAAAGCCTCCAAGGAATAAGTGGAAACGGACAGCTTGGCAAAGGCGAAACTGCCGTCGCTACACGTGGTGGTTTGGGAAACCACGGATGCCATACCAACAGAATCCGCGCCGACGCGTTGCATCAGCTTCACAACCGCACCATCAACCGAGTTTCCGGATGCGTTAAAAATCTTTCCTTTGATGCCGGTTGGATTTCCTGTTTCCGTGCATGGGCCGGCTAATGGTTGATTTTCGGTGACAGGTCCACACGTGCATAAACACACCAAAGCCAGCATCCCTATTGCTGCATGCCTGGACCACTTGCAGAAAAAATACCTCATGCGCGCCCTCGATTGTGACTGAAAGGAAAGAGATGCAGATTCAACTGGTAAATCATGTCCTCGCCGGAATCGTTCATGGCAATTGCCATAATTCTTTTTCGGAAAGCCTGGATCTCGGCTTTGATCCGCTTGAACCCGTCTTGAGAAACACCCATGGTCAATCCGCTGATATCCCTCGCAGCCGCTGGATGCTTGTCGATGGAGCGTTTTGCCAAGTCCATGGCTGTCTTATGAAATCCAGCCACGGACAAAGCGGCCACTTCGTCACCGGTAGTTAAGGCCAGGTCACCGACAGAATACGTGCCCTTCGGCGTCTTGTTCAAAAGACCCAAGCCAATCAGCAATTCTATCGAATCCTTAACTTGCTTTCCACTTATAACCGGATCCAATAGCAGTCCGACCCGCTCTGGATCCGAGGCTTCGGATTTATTCAACAAAGGGAGCAAAGAGCGCAAGGCAATGTGATGCCATGAGGAAAGATACAGGAACTGCGCTTGGCGCAGGCGTTGATGCTTTCCATACTTTTGGATTTCCGCCAGGCGGGCAAAAATCTTCTCCTTTTCCAAAGTCGTTTCAGCCTGATTGAAAAGAACCAAAGCATGAAAGTACTCCGCTTGTTTTTCTGAAAATCGGAAATACTTGGACAACTTATCCGCACTGTCATGCGATAAGAAAAAGCAGGGCTGGCCGTCTTTTTTTCTTGGAAATACTCCCGCAAATACTGGCGGAAATCGGTGTAGGAAAAAATGGATTCCATGGCTGCGATATCAACAATACCAAGATGTGGAGCTAAGTTGCGCCAAATATGCAGTATTTTGTGGTTTTCTTGACAACGCCGTTGTCTGTGGACAACAGCAAAATGCGTCGTCCACCTAAACCTGGGGGTTATCGCAGCTTTATTTTAAGGAAGAAAACGCACTTCCAAAATGCCATTACCGAGCCCCTGAGGAACCCGCAAATCCGAAGCCTCGCCGACATGCGACCACACCTTTTTCCCATCGATATTGAATATTTCCACCCGGGAATATCCCTTCGGCATTTCGAGAGGCATGCCCGCCTTGGCATTCACAACCAATTTGACATTCTTATGCTCCGAACGGAAAGCATTCCACTGCGTCTGCGTAGGCAAAACCTGGTCACGTGGCGTGGCTAGCGGGGTTAACATGTTATGGCTTAACATGAAAATATCATGCCACGCAAACGCTCCACTAGCACTAGAGGACAAGAGAATTGGATATAAATTTCCGTAGGAATCTTCGGACCAGGTGGTGGTGCCATTGTGGTCGTGGTCGCCGGTAAACGCATAGGATGCGGGAAACTGACCTACATCCACGGGTGCGCCACCCGGGTCCTTGACTGCAAGGTAATGACCGTGACGGATATCGGAAATAAACATGTAACCATAAAATGGGGAACTTGTCGCGCCCCGGAATACGGGACTTATATTTCCTACGTTGGCGCCTATCGGATAGGAATTAGCCAGTCCGAAGTTTCCCGAGGCGCTGTGTCCAAAGTACCATGTGGGGTTTTGGAATTTGGAACAATCGTAAACACCATTGTAGGACGTTCCGGTGATGATTCTTTTGTATGGCAGCATATTTGAAACGGAATCACCATTAAAATTCGATTTGGAGGTGAAACCCCCTCCAGCGACTGTGTTGCTCAAGGCGCCTCCGACGTGGCAAGGGCCTTCAATGCCCTGACTATTGCCACCAAAAGCGGCACGGTCCCCACCGTTATTCCAACCATAATTTTTTCCAGGTAAAATGTTGTTGATTTCTTCCCATGTGCTTTGACCCGTTTCCGCTGCATATAGTTTTCCAGTCAAAAAATTGAAGGACATGGAATACGTATTCCGAAACCCAAATGCATACACTTCCTTTTTGACCAACGGATTGGTTGCCATGTACCAGGGATTGTCAGTGGGAATGTGATACATCTTACCTGCATCCTGCTTCGAGAAGTCAATACGAAGTATTTTTCTTGCTAAAATTGTGCTATCCCAGCTGCTCGCATCATAGGCATCCGTAGTGATATACGCCATTCCATCTGACCCAAATAGCATGTTGCTGGAACCATAACCCGTGCCATGCAATATCCGGATCATTTCAGTATCACGGGCAACGGTTTTAAAGTCCGGAGACATTTTGTAACGATCTATAACCACTAGCGCCCCGGGATTAAGTGGGCCATCATTGGCCTCATTTTTTTGTTTAACTCCTGCATAATATTGCGACACATTAGGATACTTATTATAAATGACATAGAAAAAGTGGTTGGTGGCAAAGTTAGGATCGAAACCACCACCCAAGGCCCCAAACTCCCAGCCCTTCATTACCCACATGTTGAAATCGGCTACTTGGGTGCGCGTATAATTCTTAACGGGCCCCCAGGGCATGGTCACATCGGCTTTGGTTGTATCTGGATAAAGCGTCCACATGTAGCCGAAATAGCCTACTACTAAAAAGTGTTTCGGCTTACCTGGAACTTCATACATACCGACGATAGGCAACTCGTCTTTTTTGAAACTGAGGCCTGCTTTGGTTGTGTCATAAATAGGCTTGGCGGAAACGCCCACAGGGAGAGATTGCCCATGCGAAGCAACTACAGGCAAAAACAAACAAGAGCTGGCTAACAAAATGTTTTTGATACTCAATAGCCTCTGTTGGTTTTTCATTCTTCTCTCCCGGATTTTTTTCGAACTGACTCGTGGTTTGGAAAGGGTAGGGTAAATGCCTGATTTTAGCAGGCTAAATGCTCCCATCCCTGTGAACATATTCATGTTTTGTGATTCTATGATTCTCTGATTCTTATTCTGGAACCATTCTGATTCCTGATGAGCGGACTCATTGGTCAAAACAACATGTCTCTTTCGAACTAAATTTTCTAGCGCACGAAAGCTGAAAAATCCTTAATAAGGCGGCGGAATGACAATTGAATTAAATTTTTTCACAAGAATTATTTGGATCGCAGTTACCGGTATTTTACTGATAAACTGCGCAGGCCCCGCAAAGAATCGCATTAATTACGATGATTCCAAATTGACCCATGAGGAAAATTGCGACCTCCTCATCGCCAAACATAAGGAATATCAGGGCTCCAATCTTCCGATTGGAAGGCTCCAGGTTTTTGACAAAGGCTATTCTTCGAATTGTTCGGAAGATCAGGTCGATGAGATCATCCGTTCGGAAGGGTGCAGGTTAGGCGCCAAGGTCGCACAATTGAAAAACATTGTAGAGCCGTCTTATTTTGGGTCTACCTGTTTTCAAACTGAAGCGGAATTTTATGATGACGACCCCGCAAAATTTACCCTGGACAAGAAGCAGTACCTGGCTATTGATACTTTGAAGAATTCTGGGTTTAGAATTGGCGCATCCTTTGGTGCCGGAGCGCTTACCGGAGGCGAGCAAACCAGGAATGGCGTGATTTGGATCAACCAAGCCAATAATGATACGGTTAAATCTGTGGTCGATCAGGCCGGCTTTGGGTTTTTGCTCGGCTATGGTTTCGGTGAACATTTTCTTCTAGACGCAGGCTATAGTGTTCGTTTTGTGACCAACCGACCTAAAGGAGGCAACAGCAAAAACAAACTGAAGCTGTTCACAAAAAATTATATGACTTTGGATCCTCAAATCATTCTATTCCACAAGGACTTGCCCTTCGGAAAATTTGGAATACAATCCGGCGTGGAATTGAGGTATGTCTGGTTTCAATTGGATCCGGAATTCAAAACCTTTTTACGCGAACAAGTTCACATTACTCCTTATGAGACCACGGCATCCGGTTTTGGCTGGACGGGAAAACTGGGAATGGAGCTCATCAGAAACAACGGCCTATTTTCCAAAATCAACTTGGGCTTTGGAAACGAATCCCCGTCCTTTGATGGCGCCAGGGCCTTAGACGCTTGGGATTTCGGTGTTGAATTTCAACTCGGTTATAAATTTAAGCACTAGCTGGCAGGCACCCAGCTTTGGTTCGCGTTTTACTGCGCAATCTTCCACTTGAAATTTCTGCCGAGGATGCAATTGCTGGTATTGAAACCGATCGAGCTCATCGGTTCTTCATAGATAAGTACATTGCGTAACGCTTCTGGAAGATTTTGTACGCCGACTTCGTTGGATACATAAGGCCGGTTCTCGCGAAAGGGCGGATCATACCGGTAGCTGAATTCTTTGCTTTGATCCATATAGAATTTGGCGGCTTCCCATAATCCTTGTGGCGTACCGAAGTCGTACCAGGAAGCGGTCTGGCTATAATTGACTACACCGATGCGCTTCCCGTCCCGCAGGGCCGCGGTCCAGTAGGGCTTGATATCCTGCGCCCCCGGTTTTAAGTAGGCTAGGAAGGTGCGGTCATACACGGCAATACCCGAAAAAGTCAGACGCGTGGTTTCAGCACCTAAAGAGGCATAGTTTTCAAAACCATGGATGCCGAGTAGCGTGCCATTGCCATGTATGCTCAAGGTATTGTGAGTAGGCCTAAATATTCCAGCCAAGGTGGCTATGGCCCCGGACTCCACATGGCGCATAAAAAGATCAGCAAGGTCGATAGTATGGATAAGATCACCATTGTGAACCAGAAATCGATCGGTGTTTTCTAAAAAGTGCAACGCATTCCAAAGACAACCGCCGGTGCCTAAGATTTCCGGTTCGTGTAGTATATGCATGCCCAAGCGTTGGGCCGGTAGCGCCATTTTTTCCGGAAGGTGGTGGATGTTGCATAGGCTTTGGGCAGGCTGTAAAACCATGGTCGCGCGATAATTGATATCCAACGCCGACTCGCCTAAAAAAGTCAGCGCTGGCTTGGGAATACGCTGCGTTAAGGGCCGCAATCGCTGGCCATAACCGGCGCAAAGGAAATAAGCGGAAAGAGTAGCGTTCATGTTACGGAAACACATCCCTTACCGGTCCACCGATTAGAATTTCGATGGGCAGATGGCGGTGTTCATACTCATATGGAGGCGGCTTCCACTGAAAACCGTCTGGATAGTCTTCGCGAATGGTTTTTAAGATGTCCACGGCGGTGCGATAGGGTAAAAATTCGTTTCTATCCAACACGTGGATTTGCGCGCCCCCGCAAAGCTGTCCTTGAAACTTATGGAAGGTGGGCTGAAAATATGCCTCTCTAAAATAAACGCCGGGAAGCCCCAATCGATTGAGCTTTCGCGTCAGATCCGAGGCATTGATAAACGCCGCCCCGAAGAGTTCAAAGGGCCGCGTGGTTCCGCGTCCTTCCGATACATTGGTTGCCTCCAGCAGACACATCCCAGGATAGACCATGGCGGTATCCACGGTGGGCATATTGGGCGAGGGCATGACCCAGGGCAATCCAGTCTCTTCGAAATAATCTGAGGGCTCCCAATTTTCCAGGCGCAAAACTGTCAAAGCGCAATTCGGAAAGGCTTCGCGGCGAAATTGCTCCGCCAGTCCGCCGATGGTTTTACCATGTCTGACAGGAATGGGGTGCAAACCCACAAACGACCGATACTCGGGATTCAAAATCGGTCCCTCAACCTTGACCGAGGTTAAAGGATTCGGCCGGTTCAAAACCACCACGTGCACGCCCGCCTTTTCGCAAGCCCGCATGCACAAAAACAAAGTCCAAATAAAAGTATAGTAGCGCGCGCCCACATCTTGCATATCGACAAGAAGCACGTCCAAACCTTGCAGCATTTCTGGCGTGGGTTCGCGATGCTCACCGTACAAGCTGTAAACGGGAATCCCCCAGGTGGGATGCCTAAAATCCTGCCACTCGATCATATTGTCTTGGGTTTGCCCCAGGTAGCCATGCTGCGGTCCGAACAACGCCTTTAATTGAAAAAGATCGCCGTCATGGGACTTCAAAATGTCCGATGTGTGCACCAAATTTGATGAAACGGAGGCTGGGTGCAGAACAGCCCCAAGCCGGCAATTTTTCAGCTCTTGGGGCCAAATTTTTGCCAGGCGATCGATGGGGAGTGAAACCGGATTTTTTCTATTTTTCATACTACCTGAATGATGTACGAGGAATACCTACTCAAAGTAATTCACCGAACCGCGTCAGGCAGTAAAAAATACTCTCAAACAATGTGCCCCTGGAACTCTTCTCCAGGGAGAATAGAGGAAAAAAATGGGCTCACTGAATAAAGCAACCCTGATCGGCAATTTGGGCAAGGATCCGGAAGTCCGGGCTATCCCGTCCGGCGCCAAGGTCGCCAACTTTTCCATCGCCACCACGGAAAGCTATACCGGTAAAGATGGCCAGAAGGTGGATAAAACCGAATGGCACAATATCGTGATGTGGCGCGGGCTTGCGGAAGTTGCCGAAAAATACCTGAAGAAAGGTTCGCAGGTGTATGTCGAAGGCCGTTTGCAAACCCGATCCTGGGATGATCAAAATGGCCAGAAAAGGTATACCACCGAAATCATTGCTGACAATATGGTCATGCTCGGTCGTCCCACGGGCGGCGGCGGCGCTCCACGCGACAATGACGAAAGCTTCTCTCGTTCCGAGCAGCCCGCAATGAACCAGAGCCGGTCATCGGGTGGAAACAGTGGCGGTGGAGGCGGATACAGTGCTCCGTCTTCCTTGCCTCCCCAAGCGGAAGACGACTTGCCCTTCTAAACCGCGACAGCTCGCATTTGAATGAAATCCAGGGGGTCCCAATCGGGATTCCCTTTTTTATGTCAAAATGGTAAAATACCTGGGCATGACAAGCTCTTCTCCTCTTCCCGAATTGTCCATCATTCTCCCTTGCTTCAATGAGGAAGAGAATATTCCGCTCATCTATGCCGGCCTTAAGCAGGCGTGCCTGGGTGTCCGCTATGAATTTATTTTCGTGGATGATGGCAGTTCCGATCAAACTCCCGCGGCCATCCACCTGCTTATCGAATGTGATCCCGCCGTTCACCTCCTTCGTTTTGTACGCAATGCCGGGCATCAGAACGCCCTGCGCGCCGGGTACCGGGCTGCATGTGGCAGGTGGGTGCTCACCATGGATGCAGACCTCCAGCATCCCCCCGATGCCATCCCCAGCATGCTTCAGAAAGCCCGCGAAGGTTTTGATGTTGTTCAAATGGTTCGATCCGGATCTCAGCCTGGCCTCTTTAAAAACTTTTTTTCCCGATCCTTTTACAAAGTGTTCAATTCTCTTTCCGATGTGCCCATTGTCGAACACGCTTCCGATTTCCGGATGATCAGCCGCTACGCCTGCGATATACTCAACGCCCTGCCTGAGAGAAATCTTATCGTGCGCGCCATCCTGCCCTACTTAGGTTTCACTACCGCTGCGCTTCCCTATCACCTGGCAAACCGATTGCATGGTAAGGCCGGATTCAGTTTCCGAAAGTCGCTGAACATGGGCTCCCAGGCTTTTTTCAATTTCAGTGCCTTTCCGTTAAAGCTGGCCATGCGTCTTGGTTTTATCATTTCCGTTCTGGCATTTGGGTACGGCATTTTTAATGTGGCCGCCAATTTTTTCAATGGCCACAATGTGCCCGGCTATACGGATCTCATCGCTTCAACTTTATTTTTAGGCGGGCTCATCCTCCTTTATCTGGGGATATTGGGGCGGTATATATTGGTCATTCTCGATCACCTCAAACATAGGCCGGAATACCTACTTGCGGAAGAAAGCCGTTCCGAATCGGTGGCGCCTCCGCGCTTATCCTGATCCGCTTTTTTTAACCGGACATGCGCGCCAAGGGTTCTCTGTTCCGTCCCACTAGACTTTGGCCCTTCCTGGCGCACTTAGCAGGTTTGGCAATTTTAGGCTTGCTTCCGGTATTGCCCATCTTGATCAAAGGCAGCCCCGTCCTCAACAATGATATGTTATTGGCGTACTTCTGTTACTTCTGGGATTTTCATAAGAACTGGGCTTGGAGCCATCCACTGGTTTTTTGGAGCTCCAGCTTCCAATGTGGAATGCCCATGCATGCCTACTGGCAAAGCGGATATCTCTATCCCATCACTTGGCTTTTTTTTGGTCCCCTCTCGCCCCTTTACGGCATTTACCTTTTTTATGCCTTTCATTTTTCCTTGGGTATATTCGGCTTTTTAAAACTCGGTCCTCACCTGCATTTGCATAAACCCGCAGCGTTGTGGGCGGGCATTTGTTTTTCGCTCTCCGGCACCATGCTGGCCCGGTACGAACACACCACTTTCTTATCCGGTTGGACCTGGATGCCCGTGGTTCTTGCTGCTTATTTTGAGCTTCGAGATCGTCCTCGACTGCGTTCGCTTTTTCTGTATTCTCTTGCCGTTGCCATGCAAGCTTTTGGTGGACACCCGCAAGCCTCCATTACCACCGCCATCCTCGTCGGCATTTTTACCCTGGTTGACTTGATTAAAGGTCCTTCCCAAAACTCCAATGTGATCCGATCGGTAACGGTAACGGATGCGATACCTAAAAGCCGACGGGCTTCTTGGATAATATGCGGACACGTGTTGGCTTTAGTTTATTGTTCCCCCATGCTTATTCCCTTCCTGAAACTTGTTGGTGAAACCAGCCGATTTGACGGTGTCGCTTTGAATGCTGGGCTAATGGCTAATTCTGGGTCAATGGCAGCGGACAATTCGGCAGCGGCAAAATTAGAAGACGGTGTTTTCGGATTCGAGAAATTTTCTACTGGCGGCATGCGTCCCTTGCATCTGCTGTCCTTGGTGGCTCCGAATATTCTCGGAAGCCCATCCAATGGGTCGTGGTGGGGCGGTGAGGTTTGGGGAGAAGTATTCGTTTACCTGGGAGGGCTTGGGTTATTTTTTTGTTTCTTTGCCTCATGGAAGCGGTCCAGTCGCAACTTTCGGATTCTCTGGTTGGTGGGCTTGCTCGGTTTGTGGATAGCTTTCGGCAAACACCTGGGCGCCAGCCAAATTCTGTACCATATTCCGGTACTCAATAATTTCCGTAGGCCCGCTCGCTTCGTCATTCTTTTTGTGATGGCCATAGCGGCACTTTCCGGATACGGATTGCAATCCTGGTTGGCCAGGCCAAAAGGCCGCAAGTGGATGGGCTGGTTTGGGGCTGCTTCATTTTTGGTTGCCTGCGCCCTATTGAGTTTTCAGTATTTTCCCATGCTATTGGCGAAAGGCTTAATTGTTATAGGCCAATTCCACCCACTGGATTCGAGTAAGGATTATGGAGAAAAAATCCGCCTCTTGCTTAGTGCAACGGGATGGGATTTTGTTTTTCTAACAGTCTCGGGCCTGGCAATTTTGTTTGTCGCCCGCCGGCCTAGAGCGCTTTTTAGCCTTTTGTTCGTCGTTCTTTTGGGGGATCTGCTCCGTCTCCATTGGGATCATTTCTATTTGTTTCCCGCCGATTATTATCGCAAACCTCCAGAAACAGTTCGGTTTTTAGATAAGACTACAGAACCCTTTTGGCGCGTTTCCCACTATCTTGAATATCCCGGATTGGAAATGTGGCAAATGCACAATGATCCCCTTGCCCATTTTGAACTATTGGAAAGAGAAAAGTCAGCACTCAGTTTTGGTATTCACGCCATTTTTTCTTACCGGCATGTCGGTGCTCATCTTCCTCTAATTTGGAATTGGGATCCGGGACTGACTGCCGCGGATAAATCCACCCGTTATCTTTTCAGCAATATTTCTCTTTCAACATTTGCCGGGGATTCTGTGCGCTTACTCGGAAATATTAAAGGAATGAACGCGTATGAGTTCAATAATTGGAAGCCTAGAATTGAACATCTGCCGGTTCCTGCAGAAAGAACCACCGCCGTGTGTTCGGACGGTTTTTCCGGATTTCAAAGTGTGTGCGTGAAGGAAATCAAAGATGGCCACATGGAAATTGAGGGCTCTTTTTTAGCCGGTGACACTGTGTTGATCCGAGAACGGGCTTACAGTGGTTGGCGCTATCGCTTGGATAAAGGATTGTGGAAGCCCGCTATAGCTTCTCCGCACCATTTCCTGATTTTGCCTATATCCAAAGCATCCAAGCAAGTAGAGCTGGATTTTTTCCCAGCCGATTTCTATGCACTGAGTGCCGCTTGTGGTTTGATCTCTTTACTTATCCCCGTGATCGTCCTACTTTTTCGCCGAAGAATCGGCAACCGGCATACTATCTGATTTTAAGGAATCCGTTTTTGGAGCCACTTCAGTTGAATCCGTTTTTTGCGAAAGCGTAGAGTCCGCTTTATTTTGCTTAGTAACCATGATTGTGATCAGTTGAATTAACGGTGGGTCATAGGGAATATGGTCCCCTTTAGCAAACTGCAGTCCTAATGTATGCTCTCCAACCGGTAAGTCGAGAATTGTTTCGCTTTCTCCGTTACCGTAATGAATATGAGTTTCGTTTTTAGCAATCGGTGAGCCAGGAGGCGATAAAGGCCCATCAATGATAATATGGAAATGGCCAGCGCCTTCGCGAATTCCCATAATGGCAGGCTCAACGATCAAATTATCAGCCTTCATTTGTACTTTAAATGGGCTTTCTACCTGGGCATGGTTTTCCAGGTTGCTAAAATAAACCTTTTTATCCCCCATTTTATTACAACCCATGAAAAGACCGAGAAACAAACTTGATGCAGCCCATACATATGTGGTTGGTTTAAGTTTCATTGCTTTTTGCAATAGACCTCCTTGAAATACCAAAATTCACAATTTTCACAGTCAAACCTAAAATAATACTCCCTTATTTCAACCTATTTTGAGGTTCTTAAATGGATTACTGACCCATTTTTAACCTGACCTTAGAGTTTTCAACAATATAATTTTTCATTGTGGATATCTTTATTGGAGAGTTTTCAATAAATATTCACAGTCGATTGTTTAAAAGTAGGGTACTATGCGTCCTTTTTTGAATTCATGGTTAATAGTTATGTAAAAATACTTTTCAATATCTATTCGGTAATCTTATCAAGGTGCGTATTGGGTTAATCCCTATTTACTCCTTTTTCCACGGTTATTATAACCTCTTATTTTATAGCTACTTAGATTTATTTTTGGGGTTTTTAACCATTGCTAACGAGTCTATTTCCTATTCCTTATTTTATATAAATAAAGAATAAATAAGAGAAAAGAAGAAAAGAATTTAGGACTGGACTTTTAACTTTCAGTTGGCGGACTCTCCTTCGAATTTGGATTCTCAACCAAGGGAGAGCGGGTAGCCGTTTAAAAAAAACATTCCATTACACCTCGCCCGCTAAAACATGAGAAACGTCTCCTTGGGGCCTCTCGGACACTAAATCATACTGGGGAATACTAAAATCAATTTCTTTTCTCTATTCACAAATATTAAAGCAAGGAGTGTTAGACATGACTTTTTTCATGATCTTCCCACGCTGAATACCACGACAACAGGGAAAAGATTTGGAACAGTTTATAAAAATTCAGGCTCGTTTTAAGAGCAAGTCGAGAAGACTGTCCGTTGTCATATTTTCCGCTTCTGCCTGAAAATTAAGCAGGATGCGATGATTCAACGCCGACTTGAAAATATGCCGAAGATCTTCTTCTATCGGTGTGGGTCGACCCTTTAAAAGAGCCCGAGCTTTAGCTGCCAGGATAAAAAATTGAATTGCCCTGGGACCAGCACCCCATTTCACATATTTCAAAACTTCTTTATTCGGGTTTTCCGAAACAGGTCGGGTTGCGCGCACCAGTTTGACAGCCATTTCAAAAATATGATCGGGTACGGTCATCGTCATGACTCTTTCTTGAAGTTCCAAAATTTGACTTTGATCCAAGACGGGCATGATTTTTTCAGTGAGGGTGGTAGTGTGTTTTTTAACGATGGCCAATTCTTGAGCAAAGGAAGGATAATCGAGTTGCAGGGCAAACAAAAAGCGATCCAACTGCGCTTCGGGAAGGGGATAGGTGCCCTCTTGTTCAATAGGATTTTGCGTGGCTAAAACCATAAACGGCTCTGCCAGTTTTTCTGTCCGGTTAAAAACGGTGACAATTTTTTCCTGCATAGCTTGCAGAAGTGCGGCCTGTGTTTTGGGAGGAGTGCGATTGATTTCATCTGCCAAAAGGATTTGCGTAAAGACAGGTCCATGGATAAAAGAAAGTTCTCGTGAACCCGTGCTTTTATTTTCCTGCAAAATCTCAGTGCCTAGAATATCCGATGGCATTAAATCTGGCGTGAATTGAATACGATTGAATTTAAGGTTTAATGCTTGTGCGAAACTGTTGACCATAGTGGTCTTGGCCATGCCAGGCACGCCGATAAGCAGCACATGGCCACGGCAGAGCAAGGCGATGAGGATTTTTTCCAGGACTTCTTCCTGGCCAACGATGACTTTGCCGACTTCTTTTTGGAAGGTTTGAAGAATGCCGGGAATTTCCGCAAGGGCTATCGGCATTTTAGCATCCCGTCTTCAATTTTTGGATTTATCAGCAACTCTTCGACGCGCTTCGGCGCGGGCTAGGGCGAGTTTGGCCTGCGCCTTTTCAAGCGCGGCGCCGGAGGGATTGGCTATCATTTCCAAAGCCTTTTGTTTCGCAATCTCAACTCGCTTAAGGTCAATTTCTTCCGGAGTCTCGACTGCTTCGGCCAAGACTACGGCTTGGTTATTGTGAAATTCCAGAAAACCGCTGGTTACATTATAATAGGTTTCTTTATGCACGATCCTAACCCGTAACAATCCTGCAACCATACTGGATAAGATTGGGGCGTGATCCTTCAGAATTTCAAAAGGCCCGGCAGCCCCAGGAACGAGAAGTGCGTCTACCTCTCCTTCGAAAACAGCTTTGTCCGGGGTTAAGATCTGAAGTTTCATACTTGTATTTACCTTAAGTCAGAGTCTTGGCTTTGGCTACGGCTTCTTCAATGGATCCGACCATATAGAAAGCATTTTCTGGAAGGGCATCGTGCTTACCGTCTAATATTTCTTTGAATGAACGGATGGTATCTTCCAGTTTTACAAACTTGCCGGGAATACCCGTAAAAATTTCGGCAACGCTGAAAGGTTGAGATAAGAATTTTTGAATGCGACGGGCACGATTTACGGTATCACGATCATCGGGCGAGAGTTCATCCATACCCAAGATGGCGATAATATCCATTAATTCTTTATAACGCTGTAATATGGCTTGAACGCCACGAGCCACATTATAATGTTCGTCACCGATAATGAGAGGATCAAGAATTCGGGATGTGGATTCCAGTGGATCCACGGCGGGATAAATTCCCATTTCCGAAATGGCGCGGGATAAATTAGTCGTTGCGTCCAAGTGGGCAAAGGTAGTGGCAGGTGCTGGATCGGTATAATCATCCGCGGGCACGTAAATGGCTTGAATGGAAGTAATCGATCCTGTTAAGGTTGAGGTTACCCGTTCCTGAAGGTCACCCATTTCGGTAGCCAAGGTGGGTTGATAACCTACAGCAGAAGGGATACGACCGAGCAAGGCGGAAACTTCGGAACCTGCTTGCGTGAATCGGAACATATTATCCACGAACAAAAGCACGTCCTGACTCTTGTCGTCACGGAAATATTCAGCTTGAGTCAAGGCGGTCAAAGCAACGCGGGCACGGGCTCCCGGGGGCTCGTTCATCTGGCCGTAAACGAGACACGTTTTCTCGAGCACGCCCGATTCCTTCATTTCGCCATAGAGAGCGGTACCTTCACGGGTACGTTCACCCACACCGGCGAATACGGAATAACCACCATGATGCTTGGCAATATTATTGATAAGCTCCATGATAATAACGGTTTTGCCTACACCGGCTCCACCAAACAAACCAATCTTACCGCCCTTAACATAAGGAGCGAGCAAGTCCACAACCTTGATACCGGTGACCAGAATTTCGGATTTTGTGCTCTGGTTGGTAAAGGCCGGAGGGGCTTTGTGAATAGGATCGTTACGGACGCCTTTGACAGGTCCGGCTTCATCCACGGGTTCACCAATAACATTTAAAATACGACCAAGGCAGCCTTCGCCCACGGGTACGGAAATGGGGGCTAAGGTATTCAAAACCTTGGTGCCACGAACAAGTCCATCGGTAGAATCCATGGCGATGGCTCGCACGGTATTTTCACCGATATGGAGCGACACTTCCAAGGTCAGGTTATTTTCGACCGAGTTAATGGTTGGATTGCTGCACTTGAGTGCCGTCAAAATGGGCGGCAACGATCCACCATCGTCAAATTTAACGTCCACGACGGGGCCGAGTACCTGGGTTATTACGCCGTAATTATTCTGAGCCATGCTATCTCCTGAATTCCTTTTTATTTTCCCGCGCTTGACGATGAAGGCCGTTTAGGCGTTCAAGGCCTCAGCTCCGGAAACGATTTCAATCAATTCCTTGGTGATGGCGGCCTGACGGGCACGATTCATCTTCAAGGTTAAGGAGCCAATCAGCTCCTTGGTATTTTTAGTGGCCGCATCCATGGCGGTCATACGCGCGGTATGTTCACCCACGGCATTTTCCAATAAGCTTCTAAACACTTGGATGGTAACCAGCTGTGGCAAAAGTTCATTGAAGACTTCGGTTGGATTGGGTTCCACGATATAATCCAAGCGGAAGCTCTTATCCTTTTTATTCTTGGCCAAGTCAGCGGCCAAAGGTTTTAGGAAAGGCAGAATCTGTACCGATATGGGAACTTGGCTCAAAGCCGATTTATACTGATTGTAAACCAGATAAACCTGATCCACTTCGCCGGAAATAAAATCCCGAATAGCGCTTTGGGCAATTTCACCGGCGCTGGCAAAGCTTGGCAAATTAGTCAGAGTTTCCGTGCCCTTGGCCACGGCATATTTATTCTTAACGACATAGTCCTTGGCGCGGCGACCCAGGCCTACCGCATCCATAGCCTTGCTGGCATCGATATTCCGCACAAAATGTTTGAGCAAATTATTATTGAAGGCGCCGCAAAGACCGCGATCGGAAGCCAAGACATAATAGCGAATCTTTTTCGTTTCCCGCACTTTCATCAAGGGATGATCGAGATCCGGAAACGAGGCCGTGACCTGCTCCAGCAATTCCTGCATCTTTTGATAATAGGGCCGGGTACGATTAAAAGCTTCCTGGGCTCGGCGTAAACGCGCGGCCGATACCATTTTCATGGCTGAAGTGATTTTGCTCGTATTCTGAAGACTCTTAATCCTCAGCCGGAGTTCTTTGATGGTGGGCATGGTTTAGTTTTGGCTTTTCCCTTGCGAGAATTAGGCAACTCGCTTATGCGAATTGCTTGCCGAACTCCTCCAAAACCTTTTTCACTTCAGCCGTTAACTCATCATCGAGCTTCTTTTTGGCTTCGATGGTGTCGAGCAGCTTAGGATACTTGGCGTCAATGAACAGGAACAATTGTTCTTCGTAAGCGGCAATTTTGGCTACCGGAACTTCGTCGGCATATCCATTCATTCCTGCATAGACGATCATGATAGTCTTGCCGATGCGGAAGGGCACGTACTGGCCTTGACGCAAAATGCGCATCATGCGTTCGCCGCGAGCGAGCTGACGCTGCGTGGCCTTGTCGAGATCGGAAGCGAACTGGGCAAAGGCGGCCAGGTTACGGTACTGGGCCAAGGTGATACGTAGCGGGCCGGTTACTTGTTTGGTGGCCTTGATTTGGGCATCGCCGCCTACGCGGGACACGGACAAACCTACGTCCACGGCGGGACGCTGACCGGCATTGAACTGGTTGGTGTCCAAAAAGATTTGACCGTCCGTGATAGAAATCACATTGGTAGGGATATAAGCGGAAACGTCGCCGGCCTGAGTTTCGATAATGGGGAGCGCAGTCAGCGAACCGCCGCCTTCTTTATCTGACATCTTAGCGGCGCGTTCAAGCAGACGAGAGTGTAGGTAGAAAACGTCGCCGGGAAACGCTTCGCGTCCTGGTGGGCGGCGGAGCAAGAGAGACAGCTGACGATAGGCTTGAGCTTGTTTGGTTAAGTCATCATAAATCACCAAGGCATGTTGGCCGTTGTACATGAAGTACTCGCCCATGGTGGCGCCGCAATATGGGGCCAAATATTGGAGAGGAGCTGGGTCAGAAGCATTGGCGGCTACCACGCAGGTATACTCCATGGCACCGGCGGCTTTAAGGCGCTCGACGATTTGGACTACTGTGCTTTGCTTTTGTCCGATGGCGACGTAAATGCACTTTACGCCCTTGCCCTTCTGATTCAAAATGGTATCGATGGCGATGGCGGTCTTACCGGTTTTGCGATCCCCGATGATAAGCTCGCGCTGTCCGCGGCCGATGGGAATCATGGTGTCGATGGCTTTGATGCCGGTTTCCATAGGTTCGCACACGTTTTGACGACGAACGATACCGGGAGCTTTATCTTCGATGGGACGCATATGCGTTCTATCGAGAGCGGGGCCACCGTCGATGGGTTCGCCAAGTGCGTTAATGACGCGGCCAAGAATGGTATCGCCCACGGGAACCGAAGCGATGGTCTTGGTGCGACGGGCGGTATCGCCTTCGCTAATCGCAGCAGCATCACCCAAAATGGCTACGCCTACATTGTCGGTTTCCAGATTCAGCACCAGTGCCGAAACGGTTTTCTTGATACCGGTAAGTTCTATAAGCTCACCGGCCATTGCATTGGTCAAGCCAAAGATACGGGCGATGCCGTCCCCGACTTGCAGCACGGTACCGGTTTCAAAGGTATCGGCGGAGGTGTCGATGGATTCCAACTGCTTGCGCAGGATGGATGTGATTTCGTCGGAACGGACTTCTGCGGCCATTTTGCGATTCCTATGCGGCTAGTTTCTGCCTGAGCAGATCGAGTTGATGCTTGATGCTGGCGTCGGTGACGCTATCCCCTTGCTCGATACGGAAACCGGCAATCAGGGAGGCGTCGACCTTGTTGGTAACGATAAAGGTTTTGCCCGGGCGTTTGATTTCCAGGCTGCGTTGTAGTTTGTCCATTTGATCTTGGACGAGGGGTTTGGCACTGACCACCGTGGCCCTTAAAATATTCTGCTGCAATTCTTCGAGCGTCAAATAGGCTTCAGTAATGGCACGGAGCAAAGCGAACCTGTTTTTTATTTCGAGCAGCTTTAAAAATTTGCGCACGAGCGGGGACAAACTTCCTGCGGCGGCTTGAATAACTTTCGCCTTTTCATTCGCCTTCCGGACGGGATTGGTCAAAAAGGGATAAAGTGCCGGAAGCTTGCGGAAGGCTTCCGAAAGCGCGCGCATATCGGCGGATACCGATTCCTGAACCTTGGTTCCGGCAACGGACCCCTGTCCCGCGGGTTCTTGTCCCCCGGCCGTTTCCAGTAAGGTCCGGGCGTAGATTATTGCGGCTTTTTCCTTCTTCATTCTCTTTGTTCTCAGGCCTTCGCGGCCGAGACCTCACTGATCAGCTGGTCGACCAAGGCCCGTTGTTTGGCGTCATCTAAGTTGGCTTGAATCAATTTTTCCGCGATGCGAATAGACAGGTCGGCCGTTGTCTTGCGGAGTTCGGAAATAGCGGCCCGTTTCGAGGCTTCAATTTCCTGATTCGCGGAAGCGATGATCCGAGCCTTTTCCTCTTGTGCCGTTTGTTCCAACTTGCGCCGCAAATCTTCGGCGGCTTGTTTGGAGGATTGCATCAGGAGATTTGCTTCGGTCCTGGCTTGGGCCAAAATACGGTTTTGCTCTTCCGTGATGCGCTTGGATTCATCTTGGATTTTCGCGGCCTGATCCAAGCTGTCCTTGATGGTTTTCTCGCGCTCGTCAATAGAAGCGAGAATCGGCTTCCAGGCCATTTTGCGCAAAATAAGCAGCAAGGCGATGAAAACGAGCATGGTCCAAATCCACACACCGGGATCGAAGCGCAGGAAAGGCGGCAAGCCTCCGGCATCTCCATGCTCGGCAGCGCCTGCATGTCCTACTTCGGTATGCGTTTCAGTTGCGGCGGGCGTTTCTTGTGCCACGACGGTTTCGGCCAACTGTGCCCCGTTTGATTCGGCGCTCATTACTTAAAGGCTACGATAATACAGATAACCTGCGCGAACAAAGCCACGCCTTCCACCAACGCGGCGGCGATAAGCATGGTGGTGCGAAGGACGCCAACAGCTTCAGGCTGACGGGCGATGCCTTCCAAGGCGGAGCCGGCCAACTTGCCGATGCCGATGCCGGCGCCAATGGCTGCCAAGCCTGCGCCGATTCCGGCGGAAAGATATCCCATTCCTGCATTGCCTAATTCCATAGCCATTTTTCGCTCCTTATGAAAAAATTAAAGTTAATGATCCTGGTGGATGGCCATTCCCACGAATAGGGCCGAAAGTAAAGTGAAAATGTACGCCTGGAGAAAAGCTACCAGGATTTCAATCGTATAGATAAACAAGGTCATGGGCAAAAAGCCGAAAGCGACCCAAACGGTTTTGAACACAATGATAAGACCCGTTAAAGACAGCAGCAAAATATGACCGGCAGTCATATTGGCAAAAAGACGAATGCATAGCGCAAAGGCTTTGGTAATGAGGCCCATCAGTTCGATGGGAATGATAATAAGCATGATGGGCCAGGGCACGCCCTTAGGAAAAATATTGGTTACATAGTGAACGGGGCCGTTGTGCAAAATACCGGCCATATTATAAACGATGAAGATCATGACGGCCATGGCCGCGGTGAAATTGATATTGCCGGTGGCGGCGGAAAATCCAGGCACGAGGCTGATCAAATTTAAAGTCAGAAAGAAGAAAAACAAAGTCAGGAAAAAGGGCATCCACTTGGGCGTTTCCTTTTTACCCAAGTTGGGTTCTACCACTTCATCGCGCACATATACAACTAAGGCTTCCAAGGCATGACCCAGGCGGGAAACGGGCGCACCGTTTTTGCGTCGGCTGGCGCTGGCGAAAGCGAGGATAAGCAGTGTCGCAGCAATGAGCATCATGAGCACATGCTGGGTGATGGAAATATCGATTCCAAAAATTTTCCAGCCAGTAGGCAGGTTCAGCATCGGCAAAAATGGCAGCGGCTGCCAATGGTTGGAGTTGGAAATATGATGGGTTAAAAAGTCGCCCAAGCTTTCTTCGGC
>JAYSRH010000366.1:0-3142 GCA_043721115.1 Fibrobacteria bacterium
AAATTGTGGCCTATTTGGTGACTGCGAAACTCAATTTTTCCAAGTTAAACACGGCAATTGTTACCTGAAGGTACCCACTCAAAGTGCGAAGGAACCAAATTAATTTCCGGGCGCCTTGGTAATCATTCATCACCACCCGAGCCTGAATCGAAAGACAAAAATCTTGACTACTGGAAAAAGCAGGGTAAACGGAAACCAAGAAAAAGATGGTGCCTATACATTTGCATTTACCCAAATCAAATCCCATTTCCACATTCCAAAACTAACCATTTCAAGCCTGGCCATCCGCTCGATAGCCCCCTTTATTAAAAATGCCGTAGTATTTATCGCTATTATTCCAACCACAATATGGCTGCTACTTGCTTGCGCATCGGTGTCCTACAATACGCAAGCCCAAGCCGACATTAAATTAATGAAACGATACGATGCTATTTCAGATATACTCATGGGCCAAATTGAAAGAGTAAATATGGCACTTGCCCTCGATGCTGAAAACACCGATTTGGTAGTCCGAAGAGAAAACCTCCTTGTACGCAAAATGGAAGTCGATCAAATCCGTGAGCAAGCCAGAAAATCCGCCATCGAAAATGCGGATAAAGGAGCGAAAAGCAGTCCACTTAATGGATTCTAGCTTAGGTGATTATTTGATAAAAATAATCCGTTTGGTGATGGCTTTTTCTGCAACTTTGAGTCGAAGGAAAAAGACGCCCTCGGTGATTCCTTCCCCCTCAAATTGTATGTCATGAGTTCCAGGGGAAAGCACCGTTTTTACCAAGGTAGACTTCCTTTCCCCATTTGAACTGAATAGTTCAAGGGTAATAGAAGATCGATGCGCAATGGTAAATTCCATTTTTTCTCCAGACCGAATCGTGCCTCCTAACTTTGTGGTAAAACCGAAATCTTGATTAAAGTTGTTCTCCAGGTTTTGATGCTCAATGGACACAACTTCTGAGAGTGAGCGTCGCCAAATTCCGTCACCGGTAACTCCTGCGAATAGATAGCCGTTATTGGCAACAATTTTGGAGACCTTATAATATGTACTTGGACCGGCAGTTGTCGTGACATTATATTCTATCAGCCCTGTGTTAATCGTTTGCCAGGAAGTGCCCGTGTCCAAACTTTGGTAAATACCTTCACCGTTACCTAGAAACAACCTATTTCCAACAGCAGTAAAATCTCCTGGGTGTGCAGGATGACCTCCTGTCAGCGCCCAAGTATTGCCGTTGTCGATTGATCGTAATATCCCACTATCTGGCTTTCCGGAAAAAATAGCGTAAGCAGTTGCCCCTATGATATTCGCAGGTTCCAGGTAAACTTTGTTCCATGTGGTCCCGCTGTCCTTGGATTGGTAAACGCCCTTTTTTGTTCCCGCAAAAAGGACATTACCGCTTACGGCAATGGTGGTTCCAGTGAAATTTGAATCCGCAATTGGAGTCCAGGTATTTCCGTTATCGGTGGACCGGTATGGTCTTGTGACCCAGCTAGTGGCAATAATGGTTTTTTCAAGTACAACAATGGAGGAAATATATCCGATAGTCAGCCCGGTATGGACAAAGGTGACCCCATTGTTTGTGGATTGGAATAATCCATCCATTACAGTTCCAGCAAACAACAGGCTGTCCGTTACAGCTAAAGAGAGGACTGTGGCGTTTCCAGATACTCCTGGATTTGAATAGGTCCACGTTGCCCCATTGTCCGAAGTACGACCCACATAATGTTCAAATGCGGCAAATATGTTCGAGTCTTTTGCTACCATCGAAAATATTTTTGGAGAGACGTAACTGGATGGCTTTACGATTTGCACCCATTGTGCCTCAACTATTGAAACGGCTAAAGCCAAAAATAGGGCCAAGTTCATTTTGTGTCTCATCTGTTCTATTTCCCCTTTTGTCGATAAATCTGAATGATATTTCCACTGGCTTCATACACGTAAATATCATCCCCGTCCACTTGAATATCGCGGTAATCCAATATGGGGAGGCTGATGTGTTTATTCACCTTTAGATCCGGCGTCATCCCTATTACCAAGCTATCGTCCTGTACAACCCAAATATTGCCTTTGTCATCACCGGAATAGGCGTTCAAGAAAAATGTGGTGGAGTCCAATTTTGCAACGGTGAGATCAGCATTCAATAATGCGAATTGGCACCGGTTGATTCCTAATGTCATGTTCCGGATTCCGCCCATGATCAGCAACTTGTTTCCGGTTGGCGTCAGTTTCGAATAAAGGCTTTGGACCTCTCGTACCAAAGGGGACGCGATGGAATCCCGTTTTCCATTAGGGGCGATGGAATAAAAAGTCGCGGAATTGTTTGCAATAAGCGTTCCCTTTCCGTCCACCCAGAAATTCACCGAACCTGGCCCCATTTTTTCGAAGACGTTATCCAAGATCAGGCTGCCTAGAAAATCGCCCTGTTTTGAATATTTCATTAAGAAGAACCGATTTATCTTGGAGGGCCTGATATTGTTTATGGAATCCTGAATCACGTAAACTGTATCGCCGACAACTTGGATAGATATGCCTTCCAAACTCGCGTTAAAATCATGCAAAGGGAAGGATCGAGGGGTCCCTGATGAATCATACACATCAACCCTATTGGAAAGTAGCCAATAGATTTCACCATTGCTGACGGCAAGCGGAGTTGGGTCTCGAGTATAACCCTGAGGCCGGACGGTTCTGACCAATGTGTACGCTGCTCCTGCCACTATTGACGCAGGAATCGAAAAAGTTTGTCCCACGTTTCCATTCTTGTCCACGGCCTTAACCGCATAACTGTACCCGGAATCGATTGCCAAATTATAGTCCTGGTAATTGTTGACTGTAATCACGGTAAAGTTCCGTGGTGTGGATGGAAAAGGTGAGCCCGTCGCGGTGCGATAAATATTGTAACCGGCGATTTTGGAGGAGTCCCCGGGCAACCATTTCAGATTGACCATTTGCGCCGATGAGTCCCATACTGCCTGCAAGCCCATCACTGTTTTGATTCCCGTGGAAATGAGCCGGAAAGGTTTGGCCGCTGTCTCGATTTGGCCTGCATGGATTTTAAGGACCGTGTCCAGCGGTAGGTATTTAGAAATGGTACTCAGAAAGCGAACCCGGTATTCCCCTTGCGCCAGTCCTTTCAAGGAAAAGGTGCCGGAA
>JAYSRH010000367.1:0-24470 GCA_043721115.1 Fibrobacteria bacterium
GTAATTTTTTCTAGTCTCCTCAAGGTTTTTGAAAACCTTGAGGCCGTACCCAAACGCATGGATATCCGAGCTATTACTGAGATGACCTTATTTAGCGTACCATTGGCTGATAGAACGCCTTATGCAGATATCCATTCGGTCCGTGCGGGAGAAAAAATCCGCTTCGGTTCCGGTGGTACAAAAAAGTCTCTTTATTTTCGATGGGATGAAGTAGATACTTCACCTGTTCCAGAAAAGGAACTCTCTACTAGAATTCGAAACGCTTTTCATGAATCGGTAGCCCTTCGATCTCATGGTCAAAACCATGTCCAGTCTTTTTTGAGTGGCGGCCTTGACTCGCGTTGCGTAGTCGCAGAATTGGTAGGTTTCGGCAAACAGGTACAGAGCTTTAATTTTTCCCCTGCCCAAACATTGGATTCCGTTTTGGGTGCGCAATTCGCTCAGCGAGTAGGTACTCAGCATTTTACCGAGGACATCGCTCCCAGCGATACGCGACATTTTCTAAAGCGGCTTCGCGATCGCCTTGATGAATTGGGTCTCAATGTCTTGCGCTCTGAAAGACCCAGACAAATTTGGGATGGAGGTGGTACTGGGATCACGGTTAACGTTCACCGGATTGATGATGTGATGCTGGGACTCCTAAGGGAAAATAAAACCGATGCGGCTATACGACATATGACAACCCTTAACAACATGCATTTGCCACCAGGTCTTTTTAACCCCAAAGTGTTCCCACGATTAAAAGAGTTGTTGATCGAAGGTGTACACGCCGAGTTTGAACGTATTCATCCAAACGACCGAGGTAGGCTCTGGCCCATATTCATGTTGCATAGTTACGAAGGCAAGCATCTCTATGGATTACTTGAGGATTTAGGCGATTATCGGATTGAATTAGTACAGCCCTTTCTTGATTGGAATTTTGTGGAAACGTGTTTCCACTTGCCTCCGGAAAAAGCGATGGCGCATAGGTTTTTTATCAATTGGCTAAAGGAGTTAGCGCCTTCTGTAACAGCAGTTCCATGGCAAGCTTATCCTAATCGACCGCCCTGTCCGCTCCCTCTACCAGACCTGCCCAACCAATGGGCCCCAGGAAATCCCTTTCGAATCGCTCAGCGCGAAGGGCTTCGAAAAAGTGCCATTGAACTCATGAAGAAGCGAACCTTCTGTTCCCCTATCTTTCGGAAAAGGGCGCTTGTGGCCATGGGTCTATTGACGAGCCTAAACCTCCGTGATTACGGATATGCCATTAAAATATGGAAAAGATTCGCCCCTTATTATGAAAAGTCTCAAGGAAAGATGGTGATGCCTTGAATTCCAGTAGAAAATTAATCGCTATACTTTCCTGCCTCGTACTGGTGCTCATTGCTTTAGTCAGTTACATCTATGTTACTGCAATTGACATTGTAAGACTGCGTCCCCGGATGCTCTATCTTGAAAAATGTGAGGCAGATAGCATCAGTCAGGACCTGTCCCTGACCTTTGATTTGGTAGAGGGAAATAGGGTTTCCGCTGGTGTGGGGAAAAAGCATGACGGCATCATGGGTAGCCTCTTTGATGACCATCGACTTTTCTTCAAAATTCCTCAAAAATTCCGCAACTTTGCCCTTCCAACTCTAACAGTTGGAGCCAATGGGCTTAGTCGGGCACTCCAATTCAACGGCAAAAATTGGGTCCATGCTGGGAATAGTCAATGCTATACGGGAGATGTGTTTACCATTAGCCTATGGGCTTGGAAGGATAAGGCGTCACCGATAGCTAAGGGGGATTGGTTCGTGCCAACTTTGGCTGCAAAAAGTGATTGGCCAGGTAGTGGCTGGTGGCTATGCACGGAACCTAATACCAATAATATTGACATGGCGGTTTCTTTTGGCGTAGCCAGAAAACATATCCATTCCGGATTTTTGTTGGAACCGGAAACCTGGCATCATCTCTCGGTAACCATGGATAATATTCAGCATGAAATCCAGTTCTATGTCGACGGACAACTCTTCGGAGAAGTCCATAAAGATGTGCCTGAATGGATTACCAACTATGATCAGAATCTTTTCATTGGAGATTATGACGGCACGGCCCGCTGGTCTTGGATTGGAAAAATCGATAATGTCCATTTCAATAGAACAAAACTATCGGCTGAAGAAATCCAAGCCCTCTTTGCACAAGAAGGCGGCAAAAGGTAATGCGTAGCGGCATGGTCTGGATAGAACCATCCCTTAAGTTACCAGGGTGGAACTTTAACCAGAGATAGAAAGCGCAACTATTTTGCGGTGATTCTGAGTCTTACTATGCAACTTCGTCCGACCAAGGGGTTAGCGGGTCGGCTCCTAAGGTTTCCTATCTCGGAAACGGTAGCCTAAGGCCTGTAATGGGGAAATTGGGAGACGGTCTTTAGTGGATCTGGCGCCGATGGTGCCACTACGTTACAATTTTCCCTTGAGAAAACGGGTTTCGGTCCCATAATTCTAAGGTGATGGGTGTTTCGGGGTAGGTTAAAATCTAGGATCCAACAGGCTTAATTTGTAGCTTTTGGGGCCCGCCCAAATTCAATGGGAAATACATATATGAAGCGATCCTCCTTGAAATTTTTATGCTTGACCCTAGGGCTTTTCTTTGTGGGTTTGGGCGTTCTCCCTAAGTGGGTCACAGCCCAAGAAGCGCCAGCACTGGTATCGAACGATCCCATTCAAGAACGGTTTAAAGCGGGTCAAGCCTTGTCCATCAAAGTGCCGTTGGACACTGGTTCTATCCTTAAGGGAGGTTATCCAATTGACTCTTCCGGCTACGTGGAGATTCCAGTTTTAGGTCGCCTCTTTGTTGCCGAAAAAACTCGGGGTGAGCTCGAAACCTATCTTGCCGAAAAGCTGTCCAATTATCTCAAGGACACGCATATCCAAGTCACGCCCTGTATTCGAATCACTATGTTGGGATTTTGGATCCATCAGGGTCAATACTATATGAGTCCATCCACCACGGTCTGGGAAGCGGTCCTGAGGGCTGGAGGGATTGGTGGGGAAAGAAACTTGGATAAGATCACGGTGCAACGGGGAAGCCTAAAAACCGATATTGCTTTTCTGGATGCTTACTCCCGGGAAATCTCCTTAACTAAAGCCGGAATTCACTCGGGAGATATCATTATCATTCCGATTCCCCGAGACAATACCGGTTTTTGGTATTGGTTCCAACAGAGTTTGGGAGTCACAGCTCAACTCGCATCAGTGGCCGGTGGCGTCCTGTCCATCTACTTGACGTATACTCTCATTCAAAACGGTACCATCAACGGAAACGGCCGGTAAAGTCTCCCTATGAAAAAAGTAATGCTGGTGTGTGGGGCTCGTCCCAACTTTATGAAAATCGCCCCCATCATGGCGGCCATTAAAAAATCCGGTCGCCTACAACCTTTTCTAGTGCATACCGGCCAGCACTATGATGAGAAAATGTCGAAATCATTTTTCGACCTGTTGGATATTCCCAAACCAGATATTGACCTTGGAGTAGGTTCGGGCACTCATTCTGAACAAACCGGCCGCATCATGGTCGAATTCGAAAAAATTTGCCAGGCGGAGAAACCAGATTTAGTTGTCGTTGTGGGGGATGTAAACTCCACCTTGGCTTGTAGCATTGTCGCCAAAAAACTATGGCTACCGGTAGCGCATGTCGAAGCCGGCCTAAGATCTTGGGATATGCGCATGCCTGAAGAAGTCAACCGCATTGTTACCGATGCCCTCAGCGATCTCTTTTTTACCACCGATCCTGAAGGCAATGAGAATTTGCTCAAGTCCGGCATTCCGATTGAAAAAATTCATTTTGCTGGAAATGTCATGATCGATACCTTGCTTTTACAACGGACGAAGGCAGGCCTAAATCCCATTCTTGAAGAGTTGGGTGTTAAGCGTCGCGAATATTGTGTATTAACCATGCATCGTCCCTCCAATGTAGATGACCCTGCGGTTTTGGGAGAGTTGCTTAAAGCGGTTGGAATTATTCAAAAAGAAACCAAGGTGGTTTTTCCTGCCCACCCTCGCGCAATTAAGATGATAGAGAAGTTCGGTTTCTTAACAGAGTTCGCGCAAATGACCAACGTGGTGGTGCGCGAACCTATGGATTATCACCAAATGCTAAAGCTGGTGGACAATGCTTCCTTTGTAGTGACTGATTCAGGTGGCCTGCAAGAGGAAACAACCGTACTTAGGGTCCCCTGCGTTACTATTCGAGAAAATACCGAGAGACCAGTTACCGTGGCCGTAGGCACAAACGAAGTTGTCGGCACCAAGGCCACGGCCATCGTCGACGCAGTGACTCGTATTCGATCCGGCCATTGGAAAAAAGGTGGAATCCCCGAGGGTTGGGATGGCCTGGCTAGTGAGAGGATTGTCGCACTTATTGAAACCTTCCTTTCCGAAATCCAGCCGAGCACCGCACCCTAGCTTTCGACATGTGCGGCATTTGCGGATACATTACCTTTACTCAAAGCATCGAAGAGAAAAAAACGGTGTTGGCGGGGATGTGCGATTTATTGCACCATCGCGGGCCGGATGAAGGTGCCTTATATACCCAGGGGAAGGTCGGGCTTGGCCATCGTCGCCTAAGCATTATCGATCTTGCCGGCGGCAAGCAGCCGATGAGCAATGAAGACGAAACCTTGACGGTTGTCTTTAATGGTGAGATTTACAACTTCCCGGAACTTCGTGATGAACTCCGCGCCAAGGGCTACACCTTCCGCACCGGATCGGATACCGAAGTTATCCTGCATGGCTATCATGCCTATGGCGATCAATTCTTACAAAAACTAAATGGCATGTTTGCCTTTGCCCTATGGGATGCAAAGCGTGGACGCCTACTCGCGGCGCGCGATCGTTTGGGTAAAAAACCATTTTATTATCACCTTGGCAAGGATGGTTTTCTTTTCTCTTCCGAAATGAAAGCTATCCTTAAAGAAAGCAATGTCTCTAGGGAAGTAAATCCTGAAGCGGTGGATAAATTTTTTTCCTATGGCTATGTCCCTGCTCCGTTAACCATTTTTAAATCCGTCGCCAAACTCAGGCCCGGACATTTTTTGGTTTTAGAAGATCAAAAGCTTACTGTAAGCCAATACTGGGATGTTGCCTACCAACCTGATCCGGATTGCAAGACCGAGGATGATTATGTAGACAAACTCCACAGCTTGATGCAGGCTTCGGTTCGTCGCCGCTTAATCAGCGATGTTCCTCTCGGTGCATTCCTAAGTGGTGGCATTGATTCGAGTGTGGTGGTTGGATTAATGGCCGGAATTTCCAATGCTCCAGTAAAGACTTTTACCATTGGGTTTCAAGAAGAAAAATATTCGGAGGCCGAAGCGGCGCGTTTGGTGTCCGGCCTTTTTAAGACCGAACACCATGAGTTTACCGTGAATCCGGATGCCATGTCCTTAATGCCCGATCTGGTTTGGCATTTTGACGAACCCTTTGCTGATTCTTCTGCCGTGCCGACCTATTATGTTTCCAAAATGGCACGTAGCCAAGTCACCGTTGTCCTCTCTGGAGATGGCGGGGACGAGCTTTTCGCCGGGTATAACCACTATAACCAGATGAACGATATGCTCCGGTATAAGGCCTTGCCACTATCGCTTCGCAAGGTCATGTCTTCAGCCGCTCACCGGTTGCCGATGGGCATGAAGGGAAAGTTTTTTCTACAAGCTTTGGGAGAAATTGAACGAAGGGAGAATTACGATCTCATCGATTTGTACCCGCCTGTAAAAACCAACCTCATGAGTGGGGATTTCAAAAAAATGCTTGCGGGGATTTCTCCTGCCGAGTCCAGTCTTCGGTATTGGACTCAAGCACCGAAAGGCCCTTCGATCAGTCGCATGCAATATCTTGACACCAAAGTTTACCTTCCAGAGGATATCCTCACCAAGGTCGACCGCATGTCTATGGCCAATTCCTTGGAGACGCGCGCACCTTTGCTCGATTATAACGTAGTGGAGTTTGCCGCTTCTATTCCCTGGGATCTGCAGCGCAAAGATGGTAGAGGAAAGTATATCCTTCGTAAAATGGCTTCACGCTTTTTGCCACCAGCGATATTGGATAAGAAAAAACAAGGCTTTGCTATTCCTCGGGATCAATGGTTCCAAAAGGATCTTAAACAATATGCATCCGATCTGTTAACCTCAAAACGGTTCAAGGAGCGTGGGTACTTCCAAAACGAGAACGTAAAACTCATTTTGACCGAACACCTTAAAGGCCAACGGGATTATAGCACTTGGATCTGGTCCTTAATCAATTTTGAACTCTGGCATCAGCAATTTGTTGATGCGGATACGCGTCGCGTTTAAGCGACTGGAGCGGAAAGAAAACATGGGTGGTATTTGTGTTCTCATTTATAAGTCGCGCGAAAAGACAGTAGAATCTGATGCGATAGTCGCCATGCTCGATCCCGTCGCACCCCGTGAAAAAAGCGCCACCCATGGAGAAACGGCTACCAAGGTGTCGCAAGTTTGGAAGAACGTAGCCGTAGGAGCTTACGATCCCATGGGATCCGATATGCGGCGCTGGTTCTTCGAAGACGATCGCATCTTGGTTGTTTGTGATGCCGAATTGTATAGTCGCCGCGATCATGTTGAAGGTAAATCGAATGACTTTTCGGAAGCGAATCTAATCGCAGCTTTATACCATCGGCACGGTGAACTTTGGTGGCGAGCTGTGCATGGAGTTTGGTCTGCCTTTATTTGGGATAAGGAACAGGGAAAGGGATTTGTCTTCCGCGATCGACTCGGGGTAAAACCCATCGTCTATGCCGAAAATTCTGAGAGCATTGTGATTGCATCTCGGATCAAATCCATTTCCTCTCGATCGGGTTTTCGCAAAGAGATCGATTCGCAGGCCATCTTTAGTTATCTAAACATGGAAATGATTCCTTCGCCTTTCACCATCTTTAAGGGCATCACTAAGTTGGAAAGTGGTTTTGTCTTGGAAATCTCTTCCCAGAGTGGCGCGCCCCTCAAAACGAGCACGAAGATGGTGTGGAATATGTCCTTTCCGCCAGACAAGCTTAAATCCGAAGAGGAGATGAAGGAGAAAATCCGAAGTTTGCTGAAAGATTCGGTCCGCATGCAAGGGGAATACCGTGAGCCTATTTCTGAGGTAGGCGCATTTCTTTCGGGGGGAACGGATTCAAGCTCCATCACCGGCTTATTTGAAGAAAGTTTCCCAGGCCAAACCAAGACTTTTTCTATGGGATTTGATGAAAACGGTTTTGACGAAATGCACTATTGCCGCGTCGCCTCCAAAGCTTTTCACACCAAACAACATGAATATTATGTCACTCCCGATGATATTCTAAATGCCCTCCCCACCATTATCGACGCTTACGATGAACCTTTCGCGAATTCTTCGGCCATTCCCTCCTACTTTTGTGCAAAGCTAGGTCGAGAAAATGGCATGCGAGTTTTACTTGGCGGTGATGGTGGCGATGAGATTTTCGGTGGAAATTCGCGTTACCGCGATATGTTGAACGGTTTTAAACGCTTCCCTGGCTGGTTGCAAAATGGCATCATGGCTCCGGCCCTATCCATTACTCCCAGCTTTCTGAAAATTGGCCCCGTGCGGCCTCTTGATCGGTATATTCGACGGGCGATGGCCCCATTGCATGAAAAAATTCATGCCTATGGGCTCGATTACTATGTCGATTATAAAGATGTCTTTGAGCCGGATTTTTTAAAACCGGGTCTATTGACTCCCGCGGATATTTCCCGTCGTTATCTTGAACGCAGTGATGCGGATAATGACATCGATAGGTACATGCATCACGACCTAAAGGTTACGCTCATGGATAACGATCTGCCTAAGATCAATACCA
Source organism: Fibrobacteria bacterium (assembly GCA_043721115.1). Classification (GTDB taxonomy): domain Bacteria; phylum Fibrobacterota; class Fibrobacteria; order UBA11236; family UBA11236; genus Chersky-265. The sequence goes on from JAYSRH010000367.1 coordinate 7,831, forward strand.
TGACGGAATTGGCCGGTATCCGAGTACGCTATCCATTCTTAGATAGTGCGCTGGTTGAAATGACCGGTCATTTACCTGCGCATATGAAAGTCAAGGGAGACCGGCTCCGTTATATCTTTAAAGAAGCCATGCGAGGATTGCTTCCGGATGAGATTATCGAAAAAACCAAACATGGTTTCGGAATTCCTGTGGCACGCTGGATGGTGAGACCGGGAAAACTAAATGACCTAGTCAGGGATGTGCTCTTTGATCCTCGCACTTCCGGAAGAGGCTTTTTCCGTAAGTCTTTTATTGAGAATATTTACAAGCTCAGTGGCAACGATAAGTCCACGTTCTATGGAACCTATTTGTATTATGTCTTTTTTTTGGAGATGTGGATGCGAAAGCATGCCGATTTTTAAGTCACGAAAGGATTTTCACATGCCAGATTTCAAGCAAAAAGTAAAGACCGTAATCGCCGACACCGTTGGCGGTGAATACCGTGGTAAGGAGATTCCGGACGATTTAAAACTCGTCGGAAATATTCTCGACTCCATGGCGGTGACCAAGTTAGTGGTGGCACTGGAAGAGAGTTTCGACTTTGCCTTCGAAGACGATGATCTTTCCGCCGAAGCCTTCGAAACCGTAGCTTCGCTTTACGAACTAGTACTAAAAAAAACCCAAGGATAAATTGGAACCGGGCATAGAAAAAATGTTTTTTTTCCAAGGCAGTCGGACGCGACGCCTACTGGGATTTCTGCATCTGCCCGCGATGAGTGATGCCCCCCCAAATAAAACCGGCATCGTCTATTGTCATCCCTTTGGGGAAGAGAAAATGGCCAGTCACGCTATTGTCGTCAAGACCGCGCGAAGGCTTTCCGAAAAAGGTTTCGCGGTAATGCGATTCGATTTTAGTGGGTGTGGCGATAGCGAAGGCGAACTTGACGAGACGACCCTAGAGGACTGGAATGAAGATCTTCGCTGCGCGATTGAAAGATTAAAAATAGAAACGGGCTTAAATAAAATCGGTCTCTGGGGATTGCGATTAGGTGCATCCTTGGTTCTTGAATATGCATCGAAATGGAAACAATCGTTTGCTTCTCCTGCGACGGGGGCTGCGAGTCTGACTCCGAGTTTGAGTTTGAGTTCGACCCCAGATATCTTGGCGTTCCTGATTCTCTGGCAACCGGTTCCCGATCCCGAAGTCTTTATCAAGCAGTTCCTGCGACAGAAAATGAGCACGGAAATCGCCAGCAAAGCTGAGGGCGAAGTGAACCGTGAAGGGGCCGTGGCCCCAAGTTCGGTAAAAGGGCTTATTCGATCGTTGGAAAATGACGAGACCGTCGAAGTGATCGGCTATCCTATTTCAAAGGCGCTGTACCGGAGTTTTGTAAGTCGTGCCAAGCTTGCTCTGCCCGTATCAGAAGATTATCCTGTGCTAGTAGCAACGACCTCGCTTTCTGCCGAAGCAGCGCCAGGCCCTAAGAAGTTAGCCGAAAGTCTCTTGTCCAGCGGTCACCGAGTTCAAGTTGAACATATTCAAGAAGAGTCATTTTGGGATCGGCTCTGGCAATGGAATTCACCGGTTCTATTGGCAACGACCGTGCGTTTTGCCGAGGGAGCAAGCTAGATCTCATGACTACGCAATTTGAGGTTAAACCTGTCCTAGAAGAAGCCATTCAGTTTACTGCGGATAGCTATCGGCTTTATGGTATCGTTCATGCACCCGAAAATCCAATCGTAGGTTTACCGATTGTACTCATGATGGTGGGTGGGCCGCAAACCCGAGTGGGTAGCCATCGGGGTTATGTGCAAATCGCTCGCAGTCTGTGCCGCGGTGGCGCAACGGTTGTGCGTTTCGACTACCGAGGAGTCGGAGATGGGGACGGCGATTATGTCACTTATACCTATTCAGAGACTTCGCTTATTGCCGCCCTAGATTGGATCGGAAAAAATCTTGGTCAAAAACCAGTGGTGCTATGGTCATTATGTGATGGGGCTGCGGCCTGCATGGTTTTTGGGCCTAGGCTTGGGCCTAGTATTGTCGGCATGATTCTTTGCAATCCGTATGTGCATAGCCAACAAAATCGGGCCGAGACTTTGATCAAATATTATTACCTCCGCCGAATCCTGGAAAAATCATTTTGGATCAAACTTTTCAGTTTTAATTTTAATCCTCTTACTTTCGGTGTTTCGTTTCTGAGTCTTGTGAAAAGCGCAGTCTCCTCTCGTGCTGCCGAACGTGCAAGTGCTAAGCAGGCGAAATCTTCCGACAATGGTTCTGAAGTTGGAAATACCCAGACAGGGCCTGAGGAAGACCCAACTGGATTCGCAGAAGACACTTTGCAAGTGCGGATGATTGACGGAATTAAGAAATTTCGAAAACCGATCCTATTTCTCTTGAGTTCAGCCGATCTTACCGCCGACCAGTTTCGCACCCTGCTGGAAAAGCATAACGAACTCATCCCTCTCTTTAAGCGAAAACTTTTGAGCATTCGTTCCATTTCCGGGGGCGATCATACTTTCTCGAATTTGAATCATAAACGCCAAGTCGCTGCGGAATCGCTCGTGGCCTTGAAATCTTACCTTTAACCCTTCGGGAAGAAAACCATGATTAGGGTATTGCACGACATTCTTGCTAAAGCGGCAGCCGAGAGCCCCTCAAAGCCGGCCGTGTTTTTAAAAAATGAATCGATGACCTATGCCGAAATATACGAGCAAGCATCTCGTTTAGCGGCAGTCCTTGCAGATTGTAAAATCATTAAAGGGGATCGCGTCGGGGTTTTTCTAGAGAAAGGTTTTGAAAAGGTGATTGCCATTTTCGGCATTTCCCAAGCGGGTGGGGTTTTTGTTCCTATCCGTCGCCTGTCGCATGGAAATCAAGCCGCTCATATTATAGCAGACTCCGGTGCCACCGTCCTGATTACCACCTACTCCCGACTTTCCGTTTTGACTCAAGTCATGTCTGAAATGCCAGGATTAAAAACCATCCTCGCTATCGGTAAAGAAGATGTCGCTGCAGTTACCGCGCTCACTTCGGTGAGTGCTACCACTCAGGTCGTCGATTGGCAAATAGCTTTGAACTCGGCCTCAACTTCACCGCGCTTTCCCTATTTAGTGGAACCGGATTTGGCAGCCATCTTATATACCTCAGGTTCCACGGGTAAACCTAAGGGTGTTGTTTTGAGCCATCTGAATCTTGTGGCCGGTGCGCGTACGGTTTCCGAATTCTTGAAAATAGGTCCAACGGATAAGCTACTCAGCATCCTCACTTTCGGTTTTGATTATGGCTTAAATCAATTGACCTCAGCTTTCTTACATCAGGCGCAAATTGTCCTGCTTGATTATCTCTTCGCGAAGGATATTATCGAGTACGCCCGAAAATATGAGATCACGGGTATTGGCGCTGTGGCCGCCACTTGGATCCAGCTTTTGCAGTTTAAGTGGGATGGAAGCACTTTGCCAAAATTGCGCTATATAACCAATTCTGGCGGTGCCATTCCTGAAGAATATGTTCGTGAATTAAGGCGACGGATTCCACAATCCTCCATTTTTCTTATGTATGGATTGACCGAGGCTTTTCGGTCCACCTTTCTCGATCCCGCCCTTGTCGATAAACACCCCACTTCCATGGGCAAGGCCATACCGGGTGAAGAGATATTAATTCTCGATGAGCATGGTAAACCGGTAAGGGCGGGAGAAACCGGTGAATTGGTGCACCGAGGTGTACTGGTGGCTTTAGGCTATTGGAATGCACCTGAACTTACCGCGATTCGCTATCGACGCAATCCGATGCAGTCCTTGGAAGTGCCCATTCCAGAAATGGTGGTTTTTTCAGGTGATCAAGTTCGTATTGATGAAGTCGGCTTGCTTTATTTTGTGGGTCGTAAAGACGAAATGATCAAAAGTGCGGGCAATCGAATCAGCCCCACCGAAATCGAAGATGTTCTCTATGCCTCTGGTTTAATCGCTGCCGTTGTGGCCTTGGGAATCCCTCATGATATTTATGGCCAAAGTGTGTTCGCGGTAATTGCCCCTAAGGAGCCAAAGGACTTTAATCTTGAAGATGTAAAGAAATACTGTAGCACACATATGCCCACCTATATGATTCCGGCCGCCTTCGAAATTAGAAATGCCATACCCTACAACTCCAACGGCAAACTAGATAGGGCCATGGTTTCAAAAGACGTTTACACAAAGCTTGGGATAACCAAAAAATAATTATGGAACAGCTACTCGATACTTTACCGCCCTCCTTAAAGGCCGTTCTAGGCAGATTTCCGATCAAGGATGGGGAAATTATTGTTGGCGGTAAATCTGTCACGCAATGGGTCGCTGAACAAGGTTCACCCCTGTATCTCTATGATCGGGCTATCCTGCGTTGGCGCAGTGAAATGATGCGCAATCATATGCCGAAGGACTTAGAAGTCACCTATGCCGTAAAATCCAATCCTATGGTGGAATTTCTTCGTGAGATAGCGCCTCTCTATGACGGGATTGACCTAGCCTCGTATGGTGAAATGAAAAATGCTTTAGCTGCTGGCATTGATCCTCGAAAAATGAGTTTCGCTGGCCCAGGCAAATCTTTGCCCGAGCTTGAGTTTGCCATTGCGAATGGGGTAGGTACCTTGAGCGTGGAAGGTGAACGGGAGCTTGAGCATATAGAGGCCATTACCACTCGATTGGGGAAACCAGCCCGAGTCTTGATTCGGATTAATCCTGCATTTGAGCTTTCCCGTTCCGGACTTAAAATGGGTGGAGGACCCAAACAATTTGGCATCGACAGTGAACGTGTCCCTGCTGTAATCGCTGAACTCAAAGCGAAGATGGCAAAGCAAAGCCTGGTTAGCTTTGAGGGTATTCATATTTTCTCAGGCACTCAGAATCTCAGCGCAGATTCCATTCTGGAGGCAACGGCAAAAATATTGGCTTATGCCGAAGAGCTTCAGGCCGAAACGGGCGTGCTTTTTAAAACGGTCAATTTAGGGGGTGGGTTCGGTATTCCTTACTTTAAAGGTGATGTTGAATTGGATCTGGCCAAGGTCGGCTTAGGCATGCAGGAACTTCTCAATACCTATCGACCCAATTTTCCGAATACTCATTTTAAAATTGAATTAGGCCGATTCCTATCGGGTGAATGCGGCCTTTATCTGGCCAAGGTGCTGTACCGTAAAATTTCACGTGACGTGGTATTTCTGGTTTTGGATGGAGGGATGCATCACCATTTACCCGCATCTGGGAACCTCAGTTTAAGCCCTATTCGCCGCCAAATGCAGATTACGGTAGCGAATAAATTAAATGCACCAATCGAAAAGGCGAATGTGGTAGGACCGCTCTGTACGCCTCTCGATTCTTTCGGCTTTAATATTGATCTCCCGCGAGCTGAGGAAGGGGATATCATTGCTATACCTAATTCTGGAGCCTATGGGTATTCCCTCAGTCCCTTAGGCTTCTTAAGCCATCCGCTCCCCAAAGAAATCATAGTCTGAGCCTCCGAATCAATGCTTAATGAATTAAAGGGTCTTCTCAAACATTCCTCGGTCTATACCTTTGGAAACATTCTGAGTAAGATAGTCAGCTTTATCATGCTGCCTGTGTATACTCGGTGCTTGACCCCTTCTGATTATGGAACGTTGGAAATTTTGACGCTAACTGCAGCCGTCATTACCATGCTTTTGTCGATGCGGATTACTTCGGCTCTGCCCCGGTTCTATTTTGGATATAAAGACGAGGAAAAACGACGGACCTTGGTGAGTACCATGCTGATCTTTTCCATGGTGATTTCCTCCTTGGTCGCTTACGGACTTTTCGAGAGTCGGTTTGCAGTTTCACGTTTAGTCTTCAAGAGCGATGCGCAGGGTGTTTATTTCGGATTCATTTTTGTGAGTATGGTCTTTGAAATTTGCGCGCAAATCGGCTTTACTTATCTACGCGTTATAGAACGATCCATGCTCTTTGTCGGTTTCTCGCTAGTCCAGCTCATACTGGGCCTATCCCTAAACATTCTCTTTTTGGTTTATATGAAATTGGGAGTCTTGGGCGTGCTCTACAGCATGGTGCTGTCCAATGGCCTGGTGTTTTTATTCATACAAGTTTACTCCTTCTTTATAGTTGGATTTCGGATCAATCTAGCCCAACTCATGCAAATCCTAAAATTTACTTTGCCGATGGTACCCGCTTCCTTGGCTGTTTTTGTGCTCAATATGGGTGACCGGTTTATTCTAACCCGGTTCGTGGATACAGCTGAAATCGGCATGTATTCTTTAGGATATAAGTTTGGCATTCTACTTGGGGTTTTTGTGGGATCGCCTTTTTTATTGGCATGGGAGCCTAAGCGGGTTCAGCTCTATGAAAACGATCCAAACCCGCAGCGCATTTACGAAAAAGTATTTTTATTCATGTTTACCTTATTAGTTTTTGGTAGTGTAGGCCTCTCAGCCTTGATTAAAGAAATTGTAACTGTGATGGCTGCGCCGGGATTTCTGCGGGCTTGCATTGTCACCCCCTTTGTCGCTTTTGGATATGCATTTTATATCATGTCTTGTATTGTAGACGTGGGAATTTTCCTTAAGAAGAAAACCTATTGGTATCCCATTATAAACTCGATTGCCGCGGTTGCAAATATTGCTTTGAACTTTATCTTGATTCCTAAGTTTGGAGTTTTAGGCGCTGCTATCGCAACGCTGGGTTCGTTCTTCCTTTTACCCTTTTTAGCTTTTATGATTTCCCAGCACTATTATCCGCTACGATATGATTTCCTAAAAATGTCCAAAGTCGTGGCTCTGGGAGCGATCATCTATTTTGCGACGATGTGGATTGATACCGGAAGCACGGTTGTCGACTTTCTTCTCAAAATGGGACTACTCTCACTATTTCCATTCTGCTTACTGCCAATGGGATTTTTTAGCAGGGCGGAAATCGATTATGCCAAGATGTTTTTTCGGAACCAAGTGACCCGCTTTTCCGGGCTTTTTTGGAGCTAACCCAGAATTCCCTAAATCTTCTGTTTTGTTAATTATTTTAGCTCCTTAACTTCTTTAAATTCTTGACATCAAATTCTGCCCTGCTATAATTGGCCCATGGCCACAGCGCGTTTCCAGGTTCAGAAATTTGATGAGAGTGGGAGTTTCATGGTCAATTTCAATTCTAAAGTATTCAGTTTCCTAACTCTGTCAATTTGGGTTTTCTTTCAACCCCTCAATGGCCAAGCTATAACAGCAATTAAAATCACTAATTCCACCAGTAGTGCAAAGGCCACAACCGACCTGACATTCGGCATGGTCTTTAAGTCGGGTGATGTTCCCGCTGGAAAATCTATTTCCGCCTCGACGGGAACCTTACAAGTAGACGCTAAAGCCATGCATGCCGATGGTTCACTTCGTCATGCCATCCTTTCCATCCATCTTGATAACCTAGCGGCGGGAGAAACTAAAGCCGTTCAGTTATCGCAAGCAGCAATTGCAACAGCTTCAACGCCTATTGATGCCGCAGCGATATTAAAAACGGCCTTCGATGCCACGGTGACAATAACTTTAGCTGGTGTTGTCTATACAGCCTCCGTGCGCGATTACCTTGCTGGGAGTAGCGCCAAGCAATGGCTGTCAGGTGCCCAGTGCACGGAATGGCTGGTAAGTGCGCCCTTGAAAAATAGTGCAGGTGCCATTCATCCTTTGTTAAGTGCTCGTTTTGCGATCCGCGCTTATGCGGGCCTTAAAAATATTAGAGCCGATGTCACGGTTGAAAATGCTTGGGCCTATGAACCTAATCCATCAGGGTTGACCTACGACGTAAAAATTCAGGTTGGGGCTGAGAGTGCATTTACTAAAGCCGCTTTGGCGCATACTCATCATGCTCGCTGGAGGCGTGTGCTGTGGTGGGGTGGGGATCCAACGGCGGATTATGCCTATGACAATGATTATCTCTTGTCCACCGGTGCTTTTCCTTTTTACGACACCAAGTTGAAGCTGAAAGATGCGGCCATCATGGCATTGAAGACGGATTATGATCCGATGGCCAATGGCGATCTCAGTGATTACATGCCTGAAACTGGGGCGCATACGGACATTGGTCCTCTGCCGAATTTTGGGGCGATATACTTAATTTCTATGAGCCCCCGTGCTCGTTTAAGCGTACTTGTCAATGGTAATTGTGGTGGTAGTTACCAAATTCATTATCGAAACAAGACCACGGATCTACCGGTTACACTGGACGAGTTTCCCTATATGACCCTTTTAGGCAACGCCACGGATACGCGGAATCCTAAGACGGGTAAGCTGGAGGCCTTTCCAGATGTGGTCAATCCCCTTGCTGTGTTGAGTCCGGACGATTCTCATCAACCCTCCATCGGTTTTCTCCCTTATGTTATTTCTGGAGATTATTTCTATTTGGAAGAATTGCAATTCTGGGCCAACTGGAATATGATCATTGCAAACCCCGGTTACCGGCAAGATGCTAAGGGCCTGCTCATGTGGGGTCAGGTTCGCGCACAAGCTTGGTCCATGCGCACTCTGGGACAAGCAGCTTATATCACGCCAGACAACCATGCGCATAAGAAATATTTTAATGAAAAAATTCTGAATAATATCGATTGGTATACAAATGATTTGGTAAAAGATCCTACCGCAACCAGCTTGGGATACTTAGAAGGGCACTATGCCTATGAGCCATTCGGAATCGCACCTTGGATGGATAATTTTTTCACTTGGAGTATGGGCTATTTAAATGGCTTGGGCTTTACCACCGTCAAACCACTGGCGATTTGGAAGGCGAAGTTTGTGGTTGGAACGATAATGGATCCCGGCTACTGTTGGTTAGAAGCTTCAACGTATTCGTTACAAGTGGGTACAGCCGAAAAAGTACCTTATAAGACCTTCACTGAAATGTATAAAGCGAACTTTCCTACCCCGCAAGTATGCACGGGCGTAAAGATGAGCGGCTATCCAGATGAGGCTACGGGATACGGGGCTAACATGCAGCCTGCTTTGGCGATGGCCGTAGATGTCGGCGCACTGAGCGCCAAAGAAGCTTGGGTCAAATATGAAACGCGATCCCCTAAACAGGATTATACGAGCCAGCCTCAGTGGAATGTGATTCCAGGGGGCCAGATTACAATGGCTATCCGGCCAAAGGTTTCTGCTAAACCAGTGGCGCGGACTTTTTCAGCCAAATTAGCGATGCCGGGTTCGCTTATGGTATTTGATGTGACCACCTTGAGTGAGGTGGTCATGGAGATTTTTAATACTGCAGGTCAGAGGCTTTACTCGATTTCTCTTGGACTAAAAAATCCGGGCACCTACACAGTTGATTGGGCTCGTCTGACGCAAAAACCAGAACCTATTTTCGAAGTAAACCCAAGTTTAATCCGTTTTATTTCGACTAAGAATTCTCATCAATTCGTATCTCTCGGTTCTTCCGTTGAACAAAGGTGACTTGCATGTCATCTAGATTAAGGGTAAGGAGACCACCTATGCTAAATAACACTCACACTTCCCTTTTAATTTTAATTGTTTTAGCGATGGGGGTTGAAACGCTTAAAGCTGACCCCATCGATAATATTTTGCCGGGTGAGTGGTATGTAGCCCCGAGTTCAAAAATGAATATTGTATCCCCAACGCCTTTACCAGCTGGAGCTACAGGATTACCTGCTGTTATGTCAGCATGGAGTGGTGGTGCATATGATTCTAAACGCGATCGCCTCATTGTTTGGGGCGGAGGCCATGGAGATTATGCTGGAAATGAACTTTATGTGTTTGACATTAAAACCCTGAAGTGGTCTAGGCTTGACGATCCATCGACCGACGTTGGAGGAGACGAAAAAAGTGGAATTTATCCAGATGGAAAACCTAGGGCTCGTCACACCTATGATTATGTTCAATACCTGCCATCTATAGATGCGTTCTGCACTTTTGGAGGTGCAGGATTGTATCCCTCTGGGCAGACAGGGACGGACAAAACACATTGTTTTGATTTCCAAACCAATGCATGGGTTCTGAAAGGCAATGCGCCTAGCTCTGGAATTGGATCCGTATCCGGTGTTGATCCTGAAACCGGTGTCGCATGGCTTCAAGCCGGAGGTAATAATGGTGGCTTTGCCGAGTGGAATGCGGGAAGCAATACCTGGAAGCCCCATGGAACGTATGCAAAAGGTTGGTTTGAATATTACAGTACTGCAGCAGCGGGACGCGGTAAGCTTTTAGCATTTGGTCAGGGAAAATTGGTCCAGTGGGATCTTAAAAAGCCGGAAGCTCCTGCTGTGGACCTGGTTATGGTTGGCGAGGCGCCCCCAGAAAGTATCAGCAATCCTGGCTTTACCTTTGATACCAAACGGGGCTGGTTTGTAGCTTGGAATGGTGGCACGTCGGTTTATGTTTTTGAAATTGGGGCAAAGGTTTGGAAAAAGGTCACGATCGCGTCTACTAATAAAGTCACTCCCACTGCAGCTGCTAAGACGGGTACCTATGGAAGATTTCAATATGTGGCTTCCAAGGATGTTTATATCGGAGTCAATGGGACAAGTGAAGACGTTTACTTTTTTAGACTTCCCACCAATGTTGATTTAACCATAGTTCCAACTGTAATCATGGACGTGAGACTCCTAAGCAGTAACCTCGTTAATGGTAAGCTTCGAGTCCATTTTGGACAAGGGTTTTCATCGATGAGCATTAGCCAGGATTTTCCAATTTCGTTGAATCAGGCATTATCCGAACCCTTTATCTGCACAGTATCCTCCCTTCAGAAAGAACTTTATAGGGCTGAGAGTCGTATGACTTCGTCGGGAGGCCTGGTTTTCCAGATGGATGGACCTTCGGTAAACGCACCAGTGGTTCCTGCAGGGGTCTACTTTATGAGCATAAAACGGGGAAATCAGGTCCTGATGACCAGGCCAGTTAGCCAAGTCCACTAGAATTTTGGGACGCGCATTGGGTTGCCGGACTCCACAGTTAAATTTTAGCTAGGCCCGCTTAATAGACCATAATCTCTAAGTCTATAAAGCTTTATAGCAGGAACCCTCACCTTGAATGCTAATTCGGAGGGAATTAGTTTTAGGCATAACCCGGAGCTTTTATGTTTGCCAGAGTATTAAAATTTTATTTCGTGTTTTTGAGCGCACATTGCCTCTTACCCCTTATCGCCAAGGCGGACACAAAATACCAATGGTATCGCTATGATGTGGATAGTGCAAAGGGTGAAGAGAAAGGCAATGGCCATGGAGCCCTATTCGGATTCTCTTCCATTAAGCGGGATGCAAACGGAAACGTAAAGCTGGGATTTCGGGGACATTACGATCTTAAATATGCCGAATTGCGAAATCATCTTTGGAATATTGTCGTGGCGGATACGGGTTTAGGGGGTGCCGATGCGAAGATGGATATGGATCTCGATGCGGCAGGCTTGCCCCATTTTTTCTTTCAGACGCCTGGTTATGACCGAGTGATTTACGTGCACAAAAAAGGCACGGGTTGGGAAGAAAAAGAAATCAATAAACTGCGCATCCAGAACTTAGACTTCTATAACCTTGCCATTAAAGTTGACTCAGACAGCAATGTGCATATGCTCTATTCCGCTGAACATGCCAACTACCCTTATGCAACCTATTCCAAATATGGGAAAGATGGTGTTTTGGCTAGCCCCGTTATCTTGCGACCGAATGGCGGCATCGCTGGAAAATGGAATTCCATCGCTTTGAATTCTAAGAACTCGCCGCTTTTTAGCTATTACATCCAAGCCGAATCAAATCTGGCGCTTTCGTATATGGCCGGGGACTCCCTCAAATCGCAGCTGATTGATTCCGGCGGTTATGAAAACGCTCATGGCTATTTCAATACTCTCCAGTGCGAAAATGATACCAGTTATTATTTGAGCTACCTCAATACGGCCAAGAAAATTATTCAGATTGCCCATGGCCAGCCCGGAGGGAAATGGACGGTTCAAAAGGTGGACACCATGCCCGCTTATACTTTGTTCTCGTCCGTTATTCGCATGGTTTTGGATTCGAAAGGATCGCCCATACTGGCCTATCCAGTCGTCAATAAAATTGTCGACGGTGTGATCACGGAAAGTGCTTTGCGGATCGCTTATAAAAAAGACAGTGTTTGGACCTATGAGACCATTGACTCAGTCGGTGCCCCCGGTCAGTATGTGTCGCTCTCCATTCTTGCCAATGATATGCCGATTATTAGCTATTGGGAAGGCAGTAAGAAAACCTTAAAAGTTGTGGTTGCCAGTTTAACCGCACCAGCCGATTCAAATAGCAATGGTATTCCTGATTATAAAGAAGTAGTCTCCATTTTCAGAAAACATGCTTTGACTGCTCCTGTGACTCGATTCTCGATGCCGGCTTATGATATTTTGGGCCGTGGCAAGCGTCAGACGGGAAGCTTGTTTAAGACGGATGGACCCTACTTTCTCTTGGCAAGATAGGTCCACTTTACCCATCTAAGGCAACCATGTCTTCACTCATTTCCTCAGCCAAGGGCTTTTTCGTCGGAGCTCTAGGTGCCGCTTTGGGGAACCGGATGGCTGTCAAGACCCTGACGTCTTTTGCTCAGGGATATCAGATTCTGACCTACCATCGAGTTTTACCCAAGTGGGACGCACTGGCTATCGCCCCCGTTGCCGCCACGGATTTTGCTAAGCAGATGAAACTTCTGAGGGACTGCTACCATGTGGTTTCTATGGAGCAATTGCTCAAAGATTTAGATGCGGGCCAGCTAAAGCCGGGTACCGTATGCGTTACCTTAGATGATGGCTACCGAGACAATCACGAGATTGCCCTGCCCATTTTAAAGGCCTATGGAATCCCGGCAACTATTTTTTTGGCTACGGATTTTATTGGGGGGAACGGCACCTTATGGTACGACAAGGTGATGGAAGCTTTTAGGGTGACCAGGCGCCTAGATTTCACTCTAACGCAAGCTGGGATTGCCAAGCATACTCTTGTTGGATTGAAAGGACGCTTTCATCCCGCCCACCTCGCACTAGAATGGTTAAAAAGCTTTTCGCCCACTGAGCGCGAAACTAAAATGAAACTAGTGTACGCAGCCTTGGATTTAAAAAGCGAACCACACGTTAACCTCATGCTCAATTGGGACGAGGTGCGTGCTATGCGCAGAGATAATATTTCCTTCGGGGCGCATACCTGCAGTCACCCCATTCTCTCCACCATAAGTCCAGAGGCGAATGAATCGGAGATTATTGGATCAAAACTGGTGATCGAACGGGAGCTGGGAGAACCGGTTACCTTGTTTGCTTATCCCAATGGACGAAAAGGGGACTATGGGGATCCTGCCAAGTCGGCGCTGACAAAAGGCGGATTTGCTTGTGCCGTAACGACCAATCCAGGTGTCAATAGTGCTACCCAAGATCGATTTGAAATGTGTCGTTCGCAACCTTGGGAAGACTCCGTTAACCGTTTTCATGGTCGCATGCTCCTGGAAAGAATGTCGACTTGATGCCCCGGGAAAAAATTGGGAAACAGTTTTCACTCTCCTTAGATCTGTCTCGGTTTATAGCCGCCCTCTTGGTATTTGTTCACCATGTTTCTGGTTTCTCATTGGGGTATTTTTGGCAGGTGGGGCGCTTATCCCATGAGGCTGTGGTTTTCTTTTTTGTCCTATCCGGTTATGTGATCGCCTATGTGGCTGCGGACAAACGAAAAACCGGAGAGGATTATATTGTCGATCGGCTCACGCGCATTTATTCTGTCGCGATTCCCGCATTAGTCTTGACCTTGCTTTGTGATTTTATCGGTCATCGGATAAATCCCTTAGCCTATGCCATGCCAGGCAAAAACGTTGTTGATCCCGTGGCGACCATTATTTCTGCTCTGTCCTTTACCAATCAAAGCTGGATGTCGCTCTCCATTTTTTCCAATATGCCTTATTGGTCCCTGGGATTCGAAGTCTGGTACTATGCCTTCTTTGGGGCAATTATTTTTACTCAGGGCTTTAAACGAATCCTGCTTGCTGTGGGTGTACTCGCAATCATGGGTCCGAGTATTATTCTTTATTTACCCATTTGGCTCCTGGGCGTCGCAGCTTATCACATGCAAAAAAGATTCCCTGCACCGGCGAGACTTGGAGCTGGGATTGGTCTGGCATCCCTATTGGCTTCAGGAATATTTTGTTTAAGATTTGTTCAGGATAGCCTTAATGACACCGTCACAACTTGGGTGGGCACTCATTTTATGGGCCTGCTTAATGAGACGGCCTTAAAATTTGGATCGGATTACTTACTGGGGATAGGCATGGCCTTGTGCATTTATAGTTTGCCTAGTTTTATTGAAAAGAGAAAACTTTATCCGACTTGGTCGGAAAAGCCAATCCGGTTTGCAGCTGCTTATACCTTTTCCCTCTATCTCTTCCACATGCCCATACTATTTTTAGTTTCAGCTTTGGTACCTGCTGAAAAAAGTCTCTCCCTAAGCTTATTGGGGTGCATGGTCATTACGCCCCTCTTAATTCTTATTCTGGGATACTTTACTGAACAAAAGAAGGAACTCTTTAGAAAGACCATTCGAAAATTGATTTCGTTTGGATTAGGTCTCGCTAGGTATCGGTGGAGTCGCAGGCGGAACGATTCTTGGAAAGACTTGACGAAGGGCGCGCCCGCGTCTTTTGATAGCCACTCCCCCACGATTGTTTGCCAATTCTCTTCGATAAATAATGGGCAAGGCATTGGCAATGGAGATCCAGGCCCATAGGTATTCATTAAAGGGGCGGTTTAGAAAACTCATGGCCGCCAGTAGTCCGAAAATAGACATCAGTAAGGCTTGACCTAGTCGGGAGGTTTCAACATCGCCTCGCCTATGCGCATGATTGATAGTTTGCGAAAGCTGCACAAAGGTATAGCCCATCAAAATGAGAAAGAAGAGTAGCCCCACAAATCCAGTCTCGGTGCTCAAGACAAGGTAGATAGAATGGGGGTTATGATTATCCCCTGTATAAGCCTCCGCGACTTCAAGCCAGCAACTGGGTCCCAAACCGAAAATGGGGTAGTCTAGACTGGCCTTAAGGGCGCCTTGAAGCAGGTTGACTCGAGCCACAGCTGAACCTTCGGTTTGTTCCCCGTCCAATTTGATCGTATGCATTCGATCAAAATAATCCTTTGGCAAGGTGAAGAATAAAGCCACCAGTGCCAAAGCAACAACGGTGGCGTCGCGAAACTTTTTCTTGGAGACATAGCTGACATAGAGGATTACCATAGTGCCTAAGCCTATAGAAGCGCCTCTGGATAAGGAGAAGAAAATAGCCATGAGCCCTAGGAAAGTCATGATCAAAAGAGGTGGTTTTAAAATCCATTTGTACTTCATTTCTTTCGTGAAAACGAAATACAGTAAAACGGGTAAGGTGCCGACAATGGCAGCGGCGAAGTCATTGCGGTCGGTCATTTGTCCACCCTCAATTCCTAAATCCGTATTGACTCCATTAACTAGACAATGGGCTCCGGCTTGCGCTGCCCAGACTCCCACGGAAATGGCCAGGCATCCCGCTAAAATCTTGAGTTCCATACGAGTTTTAAGCGCGGTATGGATAAAAGCCAAGGGAAGAACATATTTCAAAATAACGACAAAAAAGGGCCATGCGGTATCGGGATAATGGGATACGGCGGAGCAGATGGCGATCCAAACCATAAAGCCAATAAGCAGAAAAAAATAGGTTCCAAAGTACGGTGTAATTTTCCCGCGTAGATACCCTATCACGTAGGATAAGATGAGGACTGCCACTACATATTGGGCAACCGGGAGTGCACCGCGATTTTTAGCAAAAGAGAGGGGTTGAAAGATATCGCTCCAAAGAAACAGACAAGCGGCATAAACAATCCCCCGCATGGATTGGACGGCACCCCCCCCATATATCAAAAGCACAAGCAGGTATCTCATCGTAGCTCTGGCCCAAAGTATATTATTTTTCCAACGCTTAGACCTTTTACTCGACCGGAAATACCTTACCATCTATGTCATCTGTTTTTGAGGCTCAATCCAGCCGTATCCCTCCGGAACCGATCCGTATTCTCCATATTCTGCATAGCATGACCATGGGAGGCATGGAGAACCGCGTAGGACGATTAGCAGTGGGGCTTGATCCTACGCTTTTTAAAGTCAGCATCCTCACCTTCCGGCCCGCAAACTTTCGATCCGTGATTCTGCCGGAGCTTATTTCCGTGCATTATCACGATTTACCCTCCGGCTTACACTTAGTACCCTTGCTCAAGCTCCGAGATTTTATCCGCAAGGGACGATTTGATGTGGTGCATACCCATAATTGGGGAAGCATGTTTTACGGAATCCTCGCTGCAAAATTGGCGGGAACACCGATTCGCTTTCACGGGGAGCATGGTTTAGAGGGGAATGATAAAATCCCATGGAAAAGGGCATTGACTCAAAAAATTCTAGCGCGCATGGCGACACGCATCATCGCAGTGAATGAGCCAATCGCCAAAAATGCCAAGCAAGTTTGGGGGCTGTCCAATGCTAAGGTTCTTTGCATCCCGAATGGGGTGGATTTAAATCGCTTTAAACTAGCGCCCAAGGATAACGGTGAGCCGCTACCTGTTAAGACCCAAACTCCAGCGCCCATTGTATTTGGGACGGTAGCCCGCTTTAGTGCAGTGAAAAACTTTCCTTGTCTAATCGAAGCCTTTCGAATGTTGGTCGCATCAGC
>JAYSRH010000368.1:0-8133 GCA_043721115.1 Fibrobacteria bacterium
GCCCACAATGCCTTTGCCTTTGACGTGACGGCGGCTTGCGCCGGATTTGTATACGGATTCAATATGGCGGCTTTGCTAATAGATTCCGGGCAGGCGAAAAACATCCTAGTTGTTGGCGCGGAGATTCTTTCCCCGGTTTTGGATTGGTCGGATCGAAATACTTGCATCCTTTTTGGTGATGCGGCCGGTGCCGTAGTGGTGAGCGCGGGTCCTAAGGAACGCGGAGTCCTCCTGTCGCAGCTCAAGAGCGATGGAAGACAAGCAGATTTTTTATATCTGGGCTGCACACCCGATGAACGGGGCGTACGCGGTATGTATATGGATGGCAAACAGGTTTTTAAAGCAGCTGTCACCGTCATTTCCGAGATCGTGGAATCGACTGTTGCGAAGGCTGGATACGCGGTTAAGGATTTGGATCTTTTGGTTCTCCATCAGGCCAATGTCCGCATACTGAATGCCATTGCCGATAGGCTTGGCTTGCCCCCGGAAAAAGTAATTGTCAATGTGGATCGATTTGGAAACACTTCATCGGCGTCCATTCCCTTAGCTTTGTGTGATGCGGAAGCCAAGGGCTTGCTGCAACCAGGAAAGCTGGTAGCGTTGGCTGCTGTGGGTGGCGGTATGTCTTGGGGATGCAATCTGTTGCGCTGGTAATCGGTGCAATTGAAAAAAAATGAAAATGAATATGTTTGAACTTGAGCAGCAGGTGAAATAATGTCGAAGCGCATCTTGCTTTTTCCAGGTCAAGGGTCCCAGTACGTAGGCATGGGAAAACTTTTGGCGGAAACCTTTGCTCCAGCCAGGGAAGTGTTGGAGAAAGCCAATCAGGTTCTAGGCTTTGATCTAGGGGATATCCTTCGCAATGGTCCAGAAGCCAAACTCACCCGTACCGATATTACCCAGCCCGCCATTTTTACCGTTTCCATGATGGCTATGGAAGCGGTGCGAAAGGCCGGAATCACCTTCGATTATGTAGCTGGACATTCCTTAGGAGAATACTCGGCCCTTTGCGCCGCAGGTGCGTTTGATTTTGAATCCGGACTGCGAGTGGTTCAGTTGCGTGGCCAACTCATGGCTCAAGCTGGCGACAAAAGCCCCGGATCCATGGCGGCGGTATTGGGCTTGGATACAGCGAAGTTAAACGACGTTTTGCAGCAAGCCGCTTCAGCTGGAATGGTGGTGGCGGCCAATTTCAACAGTCCTTCGCAAATTGTGCTGTCCGGCAGTGTGGCGGGTGTAAAAGCTGCAGCCGAACTCGCCGAAGCCGCAGGAGCAAAAAAAGTGGTCATGTTGGCAGTGAGCGGCGCCTTTCACTCTCCATTAATGGAATTCGCAGTGCCTGGTCTTAAAGCCGGTTTGGCTCAAGTTAGAATTACAGCGCCGCAAGTGCCGCTGATCAGTAATGTGGAAGCACAACCTTTTACGGATCCGGAAACGATCCGAACCATGTTGCTGCGCCAGTTGACTTCACCCGTACGCTGGGTTGAGTCCATACAAAACGCCATGAGCCTCGGTTGTACGGAAGCATTGGAAATAGGACCCGGTAAGGTGCTGATGGGATTGGCCCGTAGCATCAGCCGTGACCTTAAAGTTACCCCGGTGGAATCCTGGGAAGAAATCGAACGCCTCCAGGGCGCTTCGAAAGGATAAAGAGATCATGGCAACGGATTTTTTAAGTCTTTCCGGTCAAACGGCCATTGTAACCGGGGCCAGCCGGGGTTTGGGATATGCCATTGCCGAGCGTCTCGCCCGGTCCGGAGCCAAACTGCACCTCATAGCTAGAAATGCTGAAGGGATCCAGTCGGCTACAACTCGCCTCATTTCGGAAACCGGCTGCGAAGCCAAGGGCTGGGCCACGGATGTGGGGGATAGCGCGTCGGTCAATGAAACCTTTGCCGCCATCTTAAAGGAATCCCCCACAGTGGAAATCCTGATCAACAATGCCGGCATCACCCGTGACGGCTTGCTGCTCCGCATGAAGGACGAAGATTTTGACGAGGTTGTGCGCATCAATTTGAAATCCGTTTTCTTATGCACCAAGGCTCTAATGCGATCTTTGGTCAAGCAAAAGTACGGCAGGATAATCAATCTCACGTCTATTGTGGGTGTCCATGGCCAGGCCGGGCAGGCCAACTATGCGGCGTCCAAAGCCGGTATCATCGGGTTTACAAAAAGCTGTGCAAAGGAAATTGCTTCGCGGAATATCACATGCAATGCGGTGGCGCCGGGATTTATTGATTCGGATATGACGCAAGTTTTAAGTGAAGACCAGAAAACGGAAATCCTACGGAGCATTCCCATGGGCCGAATGGGTACGGCATCGGAAGTGGCGGCGCTGGTGACTTTTTTATCGGCACGGGAATCGGGATATCTAAGTGGTCAAGTTTTCGGAATTGATGGGGGCATGGGAATATGAACTTTGTCCATGGCCTTGTTGTACCCACAAAAACACCAATTTCAATTCGTTTTGAGTTCATACTGGGGAAAAAACGGTCTAAATGACCGGTATTAGTTATATTTAGCCAACCTTTCTAAGGAGATTTGAATGTCATCGGAAATCAATCAGAAAATCACTAAAGTCATCGTCGAAAAGCTCGGTGTCACCGAGGAACAGGTAAAGCCCGAAGCGGCCTTTATCGATGACCTAGGCGCCGACTCCTTGGATCAGGTCGAGCTGGTCATGGCCCTGGAAGATGAATTCGACATCGAGATCCCCGATGAAGAAGCAGAAAAGCTGAAGAAGGTAAGCGACGTTATCGCTTACGTAAACTCCAAAGCCTAACTCCTACCACCATCAGGATGAAGGCACCATTTGCATTTGAAAGTGCCTTGGTATCCTGATGTTCCTTGATTTTTTAGTCAAACTCTTTAAGCGGGCGCCCTCCAAGCCCTCGCATACGGAGTTGGAACGGGTTTTGGGATACCGATTCCAAGACCATGCATTACTGGTGATGGCGTTGTCCCATCGGTCGTACGTCAATAGTCAGAATTCGGAAATTAAAACCAAATCAGAGTCCAACGAACGCTTGGAGTTTCTCGGCGATTCCGTGTTGAATGTCGTTGTCACCGATTTCCTCTTTCATGAATACCCGGATCGCGAAGAAGGCCGGATGTCCAAAATGAAATCCTTGGTGGTCAGTTCCAAGGTGTTGGGCCTGTGCGCGGACAAATGGCATTTGGGAGACTTTATTCTATTGAGCCGTTCGGAAGAGAAATCCGGCGGACGCAATCGGCTCAGTATTTTAGCCGATGCCTATGAAGCCATTGTGGGAGCGGTCTATTTGGATGGGGGCTTGGAAGCGGCGCGTAAACTCATCCACGGCTCACTGATGACCATTATGGATAGTGTCTTGGACGATGAGGAGTTGGCCAACTACAAAAGCAAATTGCTGGAGTATACCCAATCTCTGGGTTCGGGCATTCCCGCCTATGAGGTTATCGAAGAATCAGGCCCCGAGCATCAAAAGAGTTTTGTGATCGGAGTTTTTGTTCAGGGCAAGGAATGGGGCCAGGGTCGCGGCAACACCAAGAAAAGTGCTGAACAAGCCGGTGCCCGGATAGCTTTGGCCAACATGACGGGTGAAAAGGAGCGGGGAACGGGGGATATCGGTTCGGGTTCCCGTGGACGGAATGATAAGAAATCCTCCGGTCCGCTTTGAGAGGGCGTGGCCTTAAGCTGCTGCCATGATCTGGCGACTTTTGGAAATGGATTTCAAATCCGTCGCTGCCCATTCTGGTGCCGTAAACATGGCCGTGGATGCGGCCATTCTAGCCGAAGTGGACGCCGGGCTTTCACCTCCAACCTTTCGACTCTATGGTTGGAGCAAACCCTGCATCAGCTTGGGCCATTCGCAAAATCCTGAGCGGGAATTGAATCTCGATCGCGTGCGCGAACTTGGATACGATATTGTAATGAGGCCCACCGGTGGCCGTGCAGTATTACATATTGGTGAGTTGACCTATTCTCTGCTGGCTCGTGCCGAGTCCGCGGACTGGGCCAAGACGCAGGAATCCTCTTATCGGGCCATCTCTCAAGCTATTGCCGTGGCCTTGTCCACCAACGGATTGGGCATCTCCCTGGACAGGGGCTACCCGGTGGAAAAACCTTTGGACCTGCGGGCCATGACACCATGCTTTTCTTCCACGGCGCGTGCGGAAGTCGTTTACGGAAATAGAAAGGTGGTCGGTTCCGCCCAGCGTCGCCTACGAAACGCCTTTTTGCAACATGGGTCCATTTTGGTATCCAGCCAGCATCGTACTATTGTCGAATGCCTGCGATTGGATGCCCATCGACGCACGGGTTATTTGGAGATTCTGGATCGCAATGCGGTAAGTTTGGAAGAGGTATTGAATCAACCCATCCGCTGGGAAAGTGTTGCGGAGGGATTTTCAGATAGATTTGCGACGGCTTTGGGAATTGTGCTGGAGCGCGCACCCATGACGGCGTCCGAAGCGGAACGAGTTTCCAAATCCATGCCTGAATGGTATGGTAACACGCCTGTGACAGGTGAACGCACAGATGCTTGAAGTAAAAAATCTGACCGTTGCCTTTCGCATGGGAGATGTGGCGCAGGATTTTGTTCCGGTAACTACGGGAATCGATTTGAACTTGGAGGCCGGGGCGACTCTTGGCATTGTCGGCGAGTCCGGCAGCGGAAAATCCGTGACTTCCCTGGCGATAATGGGGCTATTGCCCAAACGTAGCGCCAGAGTTACCGCAGATAAATTTCTATTCAATGGAAAAGATCTCTTGACCTTGCCACCTCGCGATTGGCGGGCCTTGCGGGGGCGGGAAGTCGCCATGATTTTCCAGGATCCGATGACAAGTCTCAATCCCCTGATGCGCTGCGGGGAGCAAATTGCCGAAGTCATCCGTTTCCACCAAGGCAAAGGTCGGCAAGCAGCAAAAATGGAATCCATTTCTCTGCTTGAACAAATGGGCATACCCAATCCCGATCGACGCAGTCTAGCTTATCCCTTTGAACTTTCCGGAGGCATGCGACAACGTGTCATGATTGCCATGGCCTTGTCCTGTCGGCCCAAATTGCTTATTGCCGATGAGCCCACTACTGCCTTGGATGTCACCATTCAGGCGCAAATTCTTCGGCTGATCCGGGAACTTCAGAAAAGCTACGGGATGGCGTTGATTTTGATCACGCATGATCTCGGAATCGTTCAGGATATGGTTCAGGATTTGGTGGTCATGTACGCGGGACGCGTGGTGGAGCGGGGCAGTGCTTCTCAAATTTTACAGCGGCCTTCCCATCCCTACTCATTGGGTCTGCTCAAATCCATTCCCTCTTTGGATACGAAGGTGTCGCGGCTGGCTGCCATCGAAGGCATGGTTCCCAAACCGACGGACACCGTTCCAGGTTGCCGTTTTAATCCCCGTTGTTTTATGGCTGTACCGGACTGTACTTTGCAAGTGCCGGATTTGATCGGTTCAGTTACGCAACGTTCCGCATGTCTAAGGCGAGAGGAATTGTTGAAAACGGATAGGATGACTTAAGAAATGATGGCGCAGAAAATGGATTCCAGTTTGGCTGCATCCCAATCCGCGGGAATTCCGTTGCTGGACGTATCGGACCTTAGCGTTGAATTTGGAAGCGGCCGGGATAGAGTGCAAGCCGTTCGTGAGGTTAGTTTCAGTATCCCAAAACATGCAACCTTAGGCTTGGTGGGGGAGAGCGGAAGCGGAAAAACCACCGTGGGCCGGGCCATTGTGCGATTGCTCAAGCCAAAGGGAGGCCGCATATCTTTTGATGGAGTGGATCTCAACCGATTGGACAAGAAACAATTCCGGCCCTACCGAAAAAGAGTGCAGATGATTTTCCAGGATCCCTATTCTTCCCTGGACCCCAGGTTGTCCATACGCGGTAGCCTGAAGGAAGCATTGGGGCTGGGACATCCCAACGAGGTGTCTGGCTGGGAAGACATACTGGCGACCAAAATGCGGTTGGTGGGGCTTGATCCAACGTACCTTAGCCGTTACCCACATGAGTTTTCAGGTGGCCAAAGGCAGCGCATCGGCATCGCCCGCGCACTTTGTGTGGAACCAGAATTTCTGGTGTGCGACGAGCCTGTTTCATCCTTGGACGTATCCATCCAGGCTCAAATACTAAACCTATTGATGGACCTCCAAGCACAACTAGGTTTGAGTTATCTCTTTATTTCCCATGACCTTCGCGTGGTCAAACATATCGCCCAGAAAGTGGCCGTAATGAACAAGGGGCAAATTGTGGAGCTGGCCGATACGGAAGAGCTTTACCGGAATCCAACGCACGCCTATACCCGCAGCTTGCTGGATGCCATTCCAGGTCGTTTGCGGTAGCGATGGCTCAGCAACCGTGAGCCCTGATTCTGCGCCTATGCCAGTCTAGTTAAAAACCGGAGCTGGCGGAACCCGCTTCACCGGGGCAACAGTTCTTAAATAAGTATACATGGCGGACAAGTCTTCCGTGGTCATTCCACTGAACATGACCCATGGCATAATCGTTTGATTGTCGCCCTTGGCAAGCGGCTTAGGGGAGTAGGCCGGATCCGCATAGGTCTTAAAGCGGTTGATAAATTGTTGTTCGCTCCACGCACCGATACCCGTAGCGGAATCTGGCGTGATATTTTTGGAGTACACGGTAAAATTCGCCATGGTAAATTTGAATCCTCCGGCAAATTCCGGTCCCACGCGCTTGCCTCGCTTGGCTTCCGTATGGCATTCAATGCACGCAGCCATCGTCACCAGGTATTTTCCATAAGCAACTTTGTTTGACTTCTCCGGCATGGTGGTGAAATGGGGCTTTTGCGGCATCGTTTTCATCAACATACTAACCGGAAAATCCGCCTTGGAAGCCGGCACTTTATTTTCAATGGCCGGTAACGAACGCACATAGGCGATAATCGAATAAATATCCTCCCTATCGCCCTGACCGAATGCCTTGTATTGCATGATGGGAAACAGCGGCTTGTTGTTTCGACTCACGCCTCCGGTAATGGCTCGGAACAATTCGCCATCCGACCAGGCACCAACACCAGCTGGGGTAATATTTCTGGAGATGAACCTCCCCGGAAATCCAAATTTCTGATCGAACACTTCTCCGCCTTTGCCCCAGGTTCCATCTTTAGGTGGGCCGGAAAAATAGGTCCAGTCCCGCGTTGAGTGGCAATCAATGCAAAGGGAAACATGGTGCGCCAGGTATTTTCCGCGTTCAATTCTTTCCGGTGTGGCTTGGACAACTAGATCTTCTGCCTGGCCCACTTTACCAATGTTGGAACAGCCCGTGACTAGGCTAAGAATTGCGGTGGAGAAGGCGAGGAGGGAGGTTGGAAGAGAGAGCTTGATTTTCATTTAATATCCTGTTGCCATAGAGTTTTATGTGCGCGCTTTTAGAGGGATTTGCCAAATTTTAGGGCAGAAAAATAATTAATTAAGGAGCCTTGGTCGATCGGTTTTTGAATAAAATGGGGTTCGGGATGTGTAACACGTTCCGATTTATCTAAGCTCTATGCATGATCCATTTGTTCCCTCGTTTCAATTTGAGCGGCTTTAAAGCCTTTTTGATGTTGGTAGTGTATCTTGGCCAACCGTTGGTTTGGGCAGACACTCTTGATTTCGCTTCACCGAAATATTTAAGCGGCCAAGTCCTTGATGGTCAAGATGGATGGAGATTTAAGGTTGAATTCCAATTCCAGCCTTTGTTTTGGCCCTTCTGACAGTTTAGTCGGTCACGTCGATCACAAGTCGGCATTTCGCGTTGGAGTTTGCGCCAATCAAGTTGGAAGCCTTTCCAGCGTTACGGGACAATGGATTTATATGCGCCTCGTCGGGAATAATTCCACCGGGGTGTATCAGGTTTTTGCGGATCGATCGCCAAACCGCACAAGTGAAGTCACTGTTGTAAAACAGGGTCATATGCGAGGAAACGGATCCATTCGACGCTTAATGCTTAAAGCAGCCGATGCTTCAGGTCAGGTATACCTTGATGACATCCAATGGATGGGTGCCGAACAACCTCCACCCCCTACAGTCTCACTGATTATTACGTCCCCATCTCGTGATACCTTGGTAAACAAGACTCCCCTCTCCGTAGGATACACAGTGAATGGGCTGGCCTTCAATCGGCAGGTGGAATTGGTCGA
>JAYSRH010000369.1:0-24336 GCA_043721115.1 Fibrobacteria bacterium
GTGAATAAAAAAACGCTTTTCAATCTTGAGGAGCGCTTGGAAATGATCCAGGAGTGCACGGCCAAGCTGCCAAACGTGGATGTATCTTCCTTTGAAGGATTGACGGTGCAATGCCTCCGGCGGTTTGGCGCGCAAGTGGTGATACGCGGATTGCGGGCCGTAAGTGATTTCGAATATGAATTTCAAATGGCCTTGATGAATAAGAAACTGGATGCCACATGCGAAACCGTGTACCTGATGCCGAGTGAACAATACACCTACTTGAACTCAAGCATCATTCGAGAATTAGCCCTACTGGGAGGTTCGGTTACCGAATTCGTGCCTCCCCTGGTAGAATCTCGGCTTCATCAGAAACTCGGCGACCCAAAGTCAAAAAAGTAACTATGGCTTACGGATTCACACCATCGGGTACACTGCCGCGCGCCATCCGTGTGCTCTTACTGGTCAATGTGGTGCTCTTCATGGTGGATTTTTCCACCCAAGGACAATATGTCCGGTATTGGCTAGCCCTCGATCCGCAGCGCACCTTGCACCAATTCGAACTGTGGCGGCTCTTTACTTATTTGTTCGTGCATGATTTGAGCCCGCCTTTTTTTCACATTCTCATCAACATGTTGCTCTTGTGGATGTTCGGTACCCCTTTGGTGGAAACCATGGGTGAACGGAAATTTTATTGGTTCTATGTGGCCACGGGCGTTTTTTCCGGACTGTGTTCCTTGGTGTTCTACTCCTTCACCAATAATCCGACCACTGTCATTGGCGCTTCTGGTGCGCTCTTTGGATTGATGTTCGCATTTGCCAAATTCTTTCCGACTCAGCAATTTCTAATTCTATTTATTTTTCCGGTGCAAGCCAGGTATGCGGTCCTTATTTTTGGCGGCATAGAATTGCTGTCCATCTTATCCAACGATCGCATTGCGCATATCACCCATCTGGGCGGGGCACTATTTGCCTGGCTCTATTTCAAATTTGAAGAACGCGGCGCCGAAGCCTTGGTGCGCTTTCAAAATCGCAAGGAAATCAAAGTGCAGAAGGCGGTTAAAAAGTCGGCGGAGGAAATGGGCCAGCTTATGGTGGATATCGATCCTATTCTGAAGAAAATTTCCCAGTCTGGAATGAATTCCCTGAGCAAGGATGAAAAGGAAAAACTTGAAAAAGCAAGCGAGCTCAAGCGCAGACAAAAATCCAAGATTATCAGTTTGGAAGATTACCGCAAGCGTCAATAACCGCCGATTTTAAATAAGTCATTTCATTTCATTCCATTCCATACCATTCTATTCCATGCCAGGTCGAGAAATTAGAATGGGGAACGATAAGAGACGCGGCCACTCCAATAAACCGACCAGCCCGCTCCACTGCTGCCCCAGCCCACGCGCAAACTGTTAATGGCCAAGGCGTCGTAGAGGCGGCCTTGAAAGCGCAAGCCGCCACCCAAGCGCTGGTAGTACTGATGGGCATTGGGCATTTCCTCGCGCCAAATTCCTGGACCCGCCCAGAAGCCCGCGCCAAGCCGACTCCAGGCCTCTAGTCGGGTAGTCAGAAACATATTGTCACGCGCCGTGGCCTCCTTGATGATTCCATCTACCACGCTGGAATATTGCTGTGCAAAGTCCAAGATGGCGTTCCCGTAAATGAAATGAAGGTTGGAGGTATCTGCCACTACTATAGCCTGATTGACATGACCCTGCATTTCAAATTCGATTTTTCCCAAAGCCTGATTCGGAAAAGTCCATTCGCCTAATAACCGGCCATACACGCCACCCGTGGCTACTTTGGAGTTGGGGAAGCGCATGGTCAGTCCGGCATCCACCCAAAGTCTGCGCCCGCGTTTTTCATTTTCTCTCCCCATCAGGTTGCCGCCGAAAAAGAGATAAGGCCAATGTCGTTGTCCGCTCAAACCCTTGATGCCTATTCGGTTCAAGTCGGCGGTAAAAATACCCATTCGGCCCGTGCCAAAATCCGCCGTGATTGTCCAAGTGCTGACACCGCCTTCCACCTTATTGTCTAAGAACCAAGCCAAGGGTCTTTCCGCTTGTTCCACCTGATAAACCACCCACTGCGCATCCATATGTCCGCTGGGATCTTTTGCAATCAACTGCGCCGTATACGTTCCGGGATACGTTGGATTCAAGATCAGCCTTGACCCATCCCATTCCAATTGCGGGTCGGCAATCGAATCCGCGCTGATCGACACGGGATCGTTATCGGCGTCAATGGCTACGGGTAGGTAACTTGCGTATTGCCCTGTGCGGAGATGCCATACACCGAGCTCACTGGCGAAATAGGGCGCGTGGTTGGGTTGTACGGGAATGGTCACGGCCTCTTCGACGCGTTTACCCTGGACATCAAATACGAAAACCAGCGTGTACATTTCTGCCCCCATGGGTCTTAGGTAAAGGGATCCACTTTGATAGACTGTGGAGTCCGGTCCAGTCACGGTGGTTAAGGTGATGCCTTGTTGGGCCCAGGCAATGGCCGAGGCACCGGCTTCCCATCTATAAATCTTGCCTTGCTGCAACGTATCCCAAGGTAGGCTGGGTTTAATGCCTTCGCTCCAAAGCATGTCCGAGGCGGGAATAATTTTGATGACAAAACGGTTCTCCGTTTGGCCACCGGCCGGGTCTTCTAAGCGCAGCTCCAGTATGGCTTCCTCTCCGGCGCGGTCCACGGATGGATACCATTGAAATCGTTTCCCAATAGAATCGAATTCCATACCGGGTGGCATTTTGAGACTCCGCACCATAATCTGTGAGCCTTCATGATCGGGATCCACGGCTTCAACTTGAAAACTCCACAATTGCCCAGCTACTGCAACGGGCTTGGGAGGATTGGCCAGCTTGGGTGCGATGTTTCCGCGAACCAATAAGGGGATGGCCATGGTATCAAATAATCCGGACTTGTTACGGGCTTCCGCTAAAAGTCGCCATTGGCCTTCCAATTCTGGTGTACCCAATAAGGTGTGACTGGCCGCGTCCCAAGTTAAGCCTTTGGGAAGTTCGCCAAATAAAGAGTAGTGGAGCACACCGGCAGGTTCGGAAGGGTCTGCAGCCCAAGCCTGCCATTGATAGGGATGACCTGCAAATATTTTTCCGGGTGCATGGGAAACAAATCGGGGCATGCCCTGCAGTGGGACACGGCGCACGGTGGCATACTTCAGTTGGTCGAGAAATTCATCAGGAGCCAGTAGCACCAGGCTCGGTCCATCAAAAATAATGGCCATTTGTTCTCGGGCCGGTATGCCTCCAAAAGTGTCTTCCAGGATTTTCAAAAGTTCGGCGCCCAGTTGATACGCTTTTTTTTCGCGCGTGCCCGTAACCAGCTTGGCACGGGATTCCCAGGTGGGAACGGAAGCCCTGGCTTGCACGCGGACCAGCGGAGAAACTTTGAGATGGCTCAGGGCGCCCTCATCCTGCAATGTTTGCCAGACATCTGCGTCAATAAGCACGGCCTTATCCTGAAATCGCATGATGTCACCTTGGGTAAGGCCAAGGTTGGGGTCGTGCACCAGAAAAACAGGTTGTCCCTTGGCTTTGAAGCGGCCCATCAACTTGGTACCGATGGCTTCGTCTTGCAACACGGTTAGGCCATAATGGTTGAGCGGCTCAGTGCCATTGCGGGCCAAAGTCGGTACCTGAAAGACGATTATCATCCAAATGAAAATCAGGATGGGCCTAATTTCAAAAACCCAAATACCAGTCACGCAACCATGACGCTTAATGAACATGCCGCATCCTAATAGCCCCGTTTGGTCCGGGTCCAGGCACGAAATTTTTCTTCCATGGCCTTGGAGTCTTCGCGGGACCCATAATCAACGCTATCCGAAGCGGGAAACCAAATGGATTCTTCCTGACTCCAGATCAGTTTGCCGCGCCTGAAACTGCGGGAGTGACCGCGCCCTAGTACACTCATGGCGATGAAACTTCCGTCATTCAAGTTGTGGCGCAGCACCGTGAGATTGCTGTCAGCGGAAGCCGCTTCCAGGTAGACTATTTTTTGCACATCGGATTCCGTGAGGCTCGCCCGCTTGCCTTCCAGTCCAAACGCTGTGCGATAGGGAAGCACTCGCAAGGAATCCCCAGGATGTGCAAGCACCCATGCGGCTTGAAGCGTCCAATATTGATCTCCACGGGCGACGATGGTTTTTGCTTTATCCAGATTGACCAACGGTACCATAAAGATGAGACGCAAAAGGAGCAGCACCGTCATTACGGTAAGCACATCCTCGAAGGAAATAGACTCGCCCATTTCCACTCTGGCATGGCGACGCACGCGGCTCATTTTTTATTTTCTCCCATGGGTTCCGGTGTAACGCGCAATTGAGTTGGTGCCACGGCCTGCTGCTTGGTTTGAATGAACCCGCGGTATTGCTTTTCATATTCCACCATTTCGGCAATGCGCTTTCCCACGGATGCCTGTACCAAGGAAAGGCTTTCAATCTGTTTGGTGGTTTTGGCCATGGCGTCTATCGCCCTGTTCAGATTGCGATCCATTTCAAGTTGTGTTTGCATAAGCTTGGCTTCTAATGTGGACTGGCTTTCAAGGGCTAGTCGATGCTGCGCGTCCGCGCTGTATTGTTTACGGACCCAAGGTTGTAATCGGGTCAGATTCCAATCATTGATATGGCTATTGACCATATCAAAACCGCCCAAAGCCCGCTCCAATATTTGCACCGTCACCAGTTCGATTAAAATGGAAAGTGCGGTGGCGCCTAAAGTCACCAAGATGGCAAACTCATCGCCGTCGATGGCTTTGGAAATGTCGCGGATAAATCGCATTTCCCCCTCACTGTCGGCAAGTCCCATGACCGCGCGCTTCATGGGCGGGAAGGTTAGAATGAGTCCATACAACGTTCCCAGGAACCCTACCTTAAGCGTGGTGCGGTTCATGGACACATGCAAGGAAACCGAACGACTGTCGTGATGGGCGCGGCGATCCCAGGCATTGTCGAGGAGAGATTCCGATCCCAATGTCTCGCCCCGGAGACCGAGTTCAATCCAGCGCAGTAGCAAATCGCGCAGGTGGCCGGGTGGCGCCTTCTCCAAAAGCTTATCCCTGAGTAGTGTCAAATCCGGTTCATCACCTGATTCCGCAAGCACGGCCACGGCCTTGGCGGTATTCCGCACGCCGCCCAGCACGCGCTTCATCTGAAAAATCGCCATCACTTGTCCGGTGGAAAAAATGGCAAAAATGATCACCATAAATGGATTCATGTACCAAATAGGATCCAGTCGGAAAAATCCGAAGGTGGCAATGAGCAAAACTGGAATAGGCACTAGAAAAGAAATACGCACGGTCTTGCGAATCGCCAATAGGGTCCGCTGGGCTTGAGCCAGGGGATTTTCAGAGAGTTTCAAGTTATTGACCATGGTCAGGCTCCAGGCAAGTTCAGGATGGAATTCTGTATGCGTAACCGGACTGCTACGCCTAGGTTAAAATTACGCAAACTGCGATAGGCGAGATCAAGCCTTAGAAAGGCTATTCTAAAGTTGGTGGGATACGCTTGGGGATGGGGAAGCGTCAAAGCCAGATCGGGAATATCAAACCAAACCCTAGTGGCCATTTGGCTGGAAGCGATGACAATACCGGTGCCCCAGGTGCCGAAAAGCGCAGGCATTTCATCCAGTGAAACGGTGTGAATGGCCATGTGATAGGCGTCTTTGTCGAAATGAACCGCATAGCGCAAATAGCCCAGCCGAGCATCAGCCGTATGTGCTAAGTTACCGGACTTTTCCAATGAAGTTCCAGTCCATTGTGTGACCACTCGGCCTGGTTTATGCGTTGTTATCGCCGTAGTGGCGCGGGTTTCCAGCCAGAAAAATTCCGGCAAAGGCTGATTGGCCAATGCGACGGTATATTTGAGGCCGGGGATGCCCGCTGAAAGCGACCACGCCCAGTACGCATTGCCCCAGAAGGCGCTGGCAGTTTGATTCTGGGTAATACCACCGCCAAATTGGTCTCGGTGAATTTCCAGTCCTAGGACGTAATGACGGTACAGCTTTTGAGACCAAGCGAAATCCAAATTCCGTTGCAACTGTGGCTGCGTGGAGGGGAGTGCGCTTATCGATGTAGAAATGCCTACGAGAACAGAAGCCGGCCACTCGGTCCAGGCCAGCAATGTTTCTCGATTGAAATGCACGGTCTTCCAGAGTAAAGGAACTTCCTGTAGCTCGGCTCCGTCCTCCATATATCGCCATCCCACGCTTCGTCCCTTCTGGCAACTTGCGGCGGCAGCTTCCCAATCTGTCCAACTCATTCGGCCCGTCTCCGTTCCATTTCTAATCAAACAAACCACGTCTTCTTCTTGCTGGCCAGCAGGCATTGCAAGGGAATCCGGATTGAAAAGAATCCGATAGTCTCCAGGCGGTGGAACAGAATCAGGATGGACAATTTCCCAAACCTGCGTGATGAGCGCAGGGTCGGTCAGTTCCAAGAGCAGAGGTGCGGAACTTTCACTTTGTACAGGCCGCGCACTAGATAAGAAAAACCCTAGCAGAATCAGGCTTAGAAATGGGTGATGGCGGAAGAGGATCCGTTGACCAAGTCCTTGTCCCAACATGTGATATGAACCTTTCCCAGCCTAAGTTTCGCCCCATGTATCATATTATTATTCCGTAGTCTTTTACCTCTCTGAAGACATTTCTTTATCAAGGCCTTGTTTTGCTAAATTTTCCTCGGAAAACTGGAAAGTTACAGATTCAGGAGCATTGCATGCAAAACGGTAGAAACGATTTAGTGGTGGGTGTGGGCGCGGCGTTAGTGGACCTTTTGGTAGAAGAGGACGATAGTTTTATCACGCGACTAGGCTCCGAAAAAGGTGGCATGACCTTGGTGGAGTTGTCGACCATCGAAAAAGCAGTTATTAGCACGGGTAAAGGCATCAAAATTGTACCCGGTGGGTCGGCATGCAATACCATGGTGGGCATCGGCAATCTCGGCGGCACGTCTCGGATGATCGGCCGCATTGGCCGCGATGAATTGGGCCGGGCTTTTCTAGATGGTTTGCAAAAGGCCGGTGTAGAACGCCGTATTCATGAATCGGATCCCGCCACCGGTCGCGTGCTTTCTGTGGTGACGCCGGATGCGCAAAGAACCATGTTCACATACTTGGGAGCCTCATCGCAGCTTGGGACACAGGATATTATCGAAGCAGATTTTACCGGAGCCCGAATGGTTTTACTGGAAGGGTATCTCCTATTCAATCGTCCCGTTGTCGAAAAGATTTTGGCCGTGGCCAAAGCCGCCAACGCTAAAGTCGTTCTCGATCTCGCCTCCTTCCAAGTGGTCGAGATCTGCCGCGAATTCATCGATCAAATTCTCCCTTTTGTAGACATTGTGCTGGCCAATGAAGATGAAGCCAAGGCTTACACGGGTCAGGGCGAAGCGGAATCCCTGGAAATCCTTGCGGGTAAAGTTGAAACCGCAGTGGTTAAAATCGGAAAGCGCGGAGTGCTCCTGGCAAAGGGTCAGGAACGGCATGCCGTCGACGCCCATTTGGTCAAAGCCGTGGATACGACCGGGGCCGGGGATCTTTGGGCCTCGGGTTTTCTGTATGGATTGACTCAAGGCCTAAGCCTGAACAATGCCGCCCGCCTCGGATGTAAGGTTGGCAGTGAGGTGGTGCAGGTGATGGGGGCGGTTATACCTGATGCGGGCTGGATGCGGGTTAAAGAGTATAGGACCGGGCTCAGTTGAGTAGGGGCCTAGTCGGAACCCATTTGCCCCATTTCATTCGGTCGGACGCATTTTTTTGGGGGTTTGGGTAAAAAGTCCCATACACCCCCATGACAGATTAAGACTTTTCTGAGTAGATTTAGCCATGGCCCGAATATTAACCGATCTCTCCCGCACCTTTTCCGAATATCTCCTGGTACCAAGGCTTACGCGTAAGGAAAATGTTCCTCGGAATGTTTCCTTGGTTTGCCCTATCATTCGCTTTAAATCCGGTGAATCGCCTCGACTGTCGCTGAATATCCCCGTGGTATCCGCCAGTATGCAGGCCGTTTCGGGTAGCGATATGGGCATTGCGCTAGCGAGACATGGAGGGATGGCTTTCGTTTTTTGCTCCCAGTCTATTGAATCCCAGGCTGCCATGATCGCCAAGATCAAGAGTCACAAGGCCGGGTTTGTCCGCAGTGATTCCAATGTCAAACCCACGGCGACTTTGCAGGAGCTGCTCGATCTCATGCGGCGCACCGGCCATTCCACAGTTGCGGTTACTGAGGATGGAACCAACACGGGTAAATTTTCCGGCATCATCACGGACAAGGATTTCTGGGAGTTCGAAGACGATTTGTCTTCTCCGGTCAAAGCCCACATGACGCCTAAGGATAAGGTGTTTCATGGCCAAGTTGGAATAACCCTCAAAGAAGCCAACCACCTTCTCTACAAGCATAAAAAAGAGGCTTTGCCGATTCTCGAATTGGATGGCCGTCTCAATTCCTTAGTCTTCAAAAAAGATTATGTCGACCATATCAACAACCCGTTGGAGCTTTTGGACTCGCGCAAACGCCTGGTGGCCGCAGCCGGCATCAATACCCACGATTATCGCGAGCGACTGCCCGCCTTGGTCGCAGCAGGCGTGGACGTAGTTTCTTTCGACTCCTCGGATGGATTTTCCGAATTCCAAAAAGAAGCGTCGCTCTGGGCACGGGGCCAATACGGCGACACGCTCGTTATCGGTGGGGGAAACGTAGTATCCGCCGAGGGCTTCCGTTATTTGGTAGAAGAAGCCAAGCTCGATTTCGTCAAAGTCGGAATCGGCGGCGGATCCATTTGCATCACGCGTGAGCAAAAAGGCATAGGCCGCGGCCAAGCTTCCGCCCTCATGGAAGTAGCCGAGGAACGCGATAAGTATTTCAAGGAAACGGGCATCTACGTCCCCATTTGCTCGGATGGCGGTCTCGCCAACGACACGCAAATCATCGTGGCCTTAGCCATGGGCGCCGATTTTGTAATGATGGGGCGCTACTTCGCAATGACGGATGAGAGTCCCACGCCTAAGGTTTCCATTAAAGGACGAGTGTACAAACCGTATTGGGGCGAAGGTTCCAACCGGGCCCGCAATTGGCAGCGCTATGTGGATGAAAAGGGCGCACAGCGTCTCCACTTCGAGGAAGGCATAGACGGGTACGTGCCGGTAGTGGGTTCCGTCCACGACGCGCTGGAAGTTACCATGGAGAAATTGCGCTCCACTATGTGCAATGTGGGATCCAAAACGCTGGCTGAATTCAGTGAGAATGCCGTACTGACCTTGGTCTCCGAGCAGTCCATTGAGGAAGGTGGTACCTCTACCATCATCCAGGTCGATTCCAAGTTCGACGACGATACCCGGTCAAGTTAGGGATTGGATTAAAAGTTCGGGCGAAGGTTATCCCGCCGCAGCGGCAACGCCATCCGCTAGTCCATGTTCCTTAAGTTTCCGCCAGAGTGTGGAACGTGAAATCCCCAATCGCTTGGCAGCTTCGGTATGATTGTTTCGGCACACTTCCAAAGCCTTGTGGATATAATTTTTTTCCAGCTCGGCGAGTGTCAGCAAGGAATGGGCATGGTTGTCGATCACGAGTTCCTCCGCTTTTGGTAATGCAAATAAGGCGGGTCCGCCCTGGGCACTGACTAGGTATTCAGGCAAATCATCTAATGTGATGTTCTCGCCCTCGCAAAGGGCCACCGAATGCTCGATGATGTTTTCCAGCTGTCGGATATTCCCGGGGTAATCGTAATTCATCAGAATGGCCTCGGCGCTTTTGGCCATGCCGTGGATTTCTTTTTTATTCAAGGCTGTATATTTTTTTACGAACGTACGAATGAGATTTGGAATGGAGCTGCGGCGGTCGCGAAGTGGCGGCAAAGTCAGGTGGAAAATACTGAGGCGATAATACAGGTCTTCGCGGAAGGAACCGTTGGCAATGGCGCGATGCAAATCCTTATTACTGGCGGCAATCACTCTTACATCTACGTACTTGTTCTCATTGTCTCCAACGCGTCTTATCTCTTTCTCTTGTAGGAAACGAAGGATTTTGACCTGGGTAGGTAGAGAAAGCTCACCGATTTCATCCAGGAACAACGTGCCTTTGTCGGCCACCTCGAACAACCCCTTGCGATCGGCCACGGATCCGGTATACGATCCC
This sequence comes from Fibrobacteria bacterium, assembly GCA_043721115.1. GTDB lineage: Bacteria > Fibrobacterota > Fibrobacteria > UBA11236 > UBA11236 > Chersky-265. The sequence continues at coordinate 10,128 of JAYSRH010000369.1, forward strand.
TTGCGTGAACCGAACAGTTCCGATTCCACCAGGGTTTCTGGTATAGCTCCGCAGTTGACGGCCACAAAGCTTTCTTCGGAACGCTGGCTTAGGCGATGCACGATGTTGGCCATGAATTCCTTGCCCGTTCCACTTTCGCCCGAAATGAGAATGGTGCTATTGGTGGGGGCCACCTTGGATACGGTTTTCAGGATTTTTTTCATGGTCGGCGAAGCGCCAAGCAGATCTTCCAGGTAGCGTTCCTCCAGCACTCGCACATTCCTGCGTGTCTGAGAATTAGCCAGGGCTTTTGAGGCAAGGCTTTCTAAGAGCTTAACGTTTACGGGTTTGATGAGAAAGGAATGAGCTCCCCGTTGCACGGCCTGTTCGGCTTTCTGAGTGTCCCTGACATTGGTCAGCACAAATACTTCGATGCCCGGATTGCGCTCCTTGGCCAGATCTAGAATGTCCAGGTTTTCAATGGTCAAGAATTCCGTGGACACGAACAAGGCGCTGAGACCGCCTTGAGTCAGCAACTTTATGGCGTTCTGCCCACCGCTGCTTTCCAGAATCTCGGTTTCAGGAATGGACCATTTGTTGAAGATTTCTTTCTTGAGCTCTGGGTCATTGTCGAGTATGAAAATCTTCATAGCCACAAGACACTCAGGTGAAAAATGTTCTGGCTTTTTGGAAAAATGATTTTGGATGATCCTTTTCCTGAACCTTTTCCAGCTCCTTCAAGAGTTCGATTTCCTCCGAGGAGAGATTTTCAGGCGTATGGACGTGAATTTTTACGTACTGACTTCCCTTGTGCTGCCCTTGCAAGTCCGGAAGGCCTTTGTTTCGAAGGCGCATCAGTTTTTCACTTTGGGTGCCGGCAGGAATTTTCAAATCCACTTCCCCATCTATGGTGCGGACCCGAATATCTCCACCCAAAGCTACGGCGGTGTAGGGCACCTCAACTTGACAGTACAAATCGACGCCGCGCCGTTCGAAATAGTCGTCTTTAGCTTCCTTGATGGCAACGATAAGATCTCCGCTGGGTCCACCTGAAGGGCCTGCGTGGCCTTCACCGCGGAGGGTCAAGTAATTGCTCTCTTCGACACCGGCGGGCACGTCGATGGAGAGGGTGACCTCTTCCTGATTCCGGCCTGCTCCACGGCAGACCGGGCATTTGGTTTTGATGGTCGAGCCGAGTCCATTGCATTCCGGACACGAAATCACATTAACGATTTGTCCAAAAAAAGAACTTTGGACTTGTCGCACCTGGCCTGCGCCGCCGCAAACCTGACATCCCAATTTGTCTTTGCCACCTTGGCCGGCACACGGTGCGCATTTGTTGAATCGTTTTAGTTTTACCTTTTTGGTCACGCCAGCGGAAATTTCCGGTAGTGTGATTGTCAAAGCTATTTGGGCATCCTGACCGCGTGGAGGCCCACCACGACCGCGGCCGCGTTGATTGCGGCCAAATATGTCGCCACCGCCGAACACGTCCCCGAAGGCGCTGAAGATATCCTCGAAATTGCTGAAGCCTTCCGCCCCGCCTTGGCCGCCTTGCATTCCTGCATGTCCAAAGCGATCGTATTGGGCGCGCTTTTGGGCATCGCCCAGCACGCTGTAAGCTTCCGCAGCCTCTTTGAATTTTTCTTCCGCGTCTTTATTATCCGGATTTTTGTCCGGATGATGCTTTACCGCCTGCTTTTTGTAAGCGGATTTTATAGCTGCAACATCCGCATCCTTCTGGACGCCCAGTACTTCGTAGTAATCCCGTTTTGCGGCCATGGAACTTTATTCCACTACTTCGAAGTCGGCATCCACGGCATTGCTGTCCTTGCCTTTGGCGCCGGTTTTGTCAGCAGGCTCGGCGCCAGCAGCTCCAGGTTGAGGTTGTTCGCCTTGGGCTTCGCCGGATTTGGCTTTATCAGCCGCGTCCTTATACATGGCTTCCGAAAGCTTATGCGAGGCTTCCTCCACCTTTTTGATGGCGTTTTTGACGGCATCCAGGTCATCGCTGTTTTCGATTTTTTTCAATTCCGCCACGGCGGTTTCCACGGCTTCTTTTTCCGCAGCAGAGACCTTATCGCCATGTTCCTTGATGAGTTTTTCCGTGCTGTAGATCATGTTTTCAGCTTGGTTCTTGGTCTCGGCCTTTTCCTTTTCCTTTTTATCAAGGTCGGCGTTGGCTTCGGCCTCTTTGACCATGCGTTGGATCTCATCCTCGGAAATTCCGGAAGACGCTTCGATCTTGATCTTCTGTTCCTTGCCCGTGGCTTTATCCTTGGCAGTAACATGGACGATACCATTGGCATCGATGTCAAAGGTGACCTCGATTTGCGGCATTCCCCGTGGTGCGGAGGGGATTTCCTTCAGTTCAAATCGGCCTAGCGTGCGATTGTGCCGGGCCATTTCGCGCTCGCCTTGGAGCACATGGATAGAAACTGCCGGCTGATTGTCTTCAGCGGTTGAGAATACCTGGCTCTTGCGCGAGGGAATGGTTGTGTTACGGTCGATGAGTTTGGTCATAACTCCGCCCAGGGTTTCAATACCCAGGGAAAGCGGGGTCACGTCGAGCAGCAGTACGTCCTTGACGGCACTGTCTCCGCCCAGCACACCAGCTTGCACGGCCGCACCGATGGCCACGACCTCATCCGGGTTCACGCCCTTATGAGGTTCTTTGCCGAAAAATTCCTTCACCTTTTCCTGAATGGCGGGGATACGGGTCGATCCACCGACGAGAATCACTTCGTCGATATCCGCCATGGTTTTGCCCGCATCTTTGAGGGCCTGGGCACAAGGGGAAATGGTTCTGTCGACCAAAACCTGCGTCAGCTGATTGAACTTGGCTTGCGACAAGGTGAGATCCAAGTGTTTGGGTCCGGAAGCATCGGCCGTGATAAAGGGCAAATTGATATTGGTCGATGTGGTACCGGAAAGATCGATCTTGGCTTTTTCCGCTGCTTCTTTTAGACGCTGCAGGGCCATTTTGTCGGAACGCAAATCTACGCCATTGTCCTTCTTGAATTCCGCAGCAATCCAGTCGATGATGATTTGATCAAAATCGTCACCGCCGAGATGGGTGTCGCCATTGGTGGACTTCACTTCAAATACGCCATCGCCGATTTCCAGGATGGAGACGTCGAAAGTTCCGCCGCCCAGATCATAAACTGCGATTGTTTCGTTTTTCTTTTTGTCCAATCCATAGGCCAGGGCTGCAGCCGTGGGTTCGTTGACGATGCGGAGCACTTCCAGTCCGGAAATTTTTCCCGCGTCCTTGGTGGCTTGGCGCTGTGCGTCGTTGAAATAGGCCGGTACCGTAACAACTGCTTGGGTAACGGTCTCGCCCAAATAGTCCTCGGCAATTTTTTTCATAGCCTGCAGAATCATGGCTGAGACTTCCGGGGGCGTAAAGCGCTTGCCGTCAATCTCTACGGCTACTGGATCGGTGGCTCCACCGACAACCTTGTAAGGCAGGCGTTTCTTTTCTTCGTCCACTTCATTGCCAAGCCGACCCATGAAGCGCTTGATGGAATACACTGTGCGCTCTGCATTGGTAATGGCCTGACGCTTGGCCACATGGCCAACCAGCCGGTCACCGGTTTTGGTAAAGGCTACGATGGACGGAGTGGTCCTATGGCCTTCCGCATTTGGAATCACGGTGGGCTTGCCACCTTCCATAACCGCAACGCAAGAGTTGGTGGTGCCTAAGTCTATGCCGATGATCTTACCCATTTTTATTCCCTTTCAAAAAACTTTTCTAATCCAAATCGTTAGCTAATCCGAGCCTTTAATCAGGGCTTGCCGGTTGAAACAATCACTTTCGCATGTTTTAAAATCTTGGCTTTGGCCTTGTATCCCTTTTGCAGGACCTGGATGATTTGATTCTCGGGAACCGTATCACTGGGCTGCTGCATTAAGGCTTCGTGCAGGTTCGGATCGAAATCCTCGCCAACCGGATCCACTTCAGTTAAACCTTCATCGGACAGGATATCCTTGAACTTGTTATAGATGAGGCGGATTCCCTTTTCCACATCTTCTTGATTACCCGTCTTATTTTTCGGGTTAAAGGCCAAGTTGAAATTATCCAACACTTCTGTCAGTTTCCCGAGCAGCTTGGCATTGGCATTGGCAATCAGTTCAAAATTCTCCCGTGCGCTGCGACGCCGAAAATTTTCAAACTCTGCGAACAGGCGTATGTACTTGTCTTTGTACTCTTGTAATTCCTGCGCGGTTTTGTCCTGTCCCATCTCATCACCAGCCTCATTGAGAATCGAATCCGAAAATTCTTCTGCAACCGGGATGTTACCCTCTTGCCCGTTGGGCTGTTCGCCAAAGTTCTGTTCTTGTGAATCCGACATGCTTTCCTTTTTCTAACCGTTACCCTTGTTTTTTTGGCGCCAACGGCTCAATGCTTTTGCGGTGTAATCCACGATGGACACCAATCTCGAGTAAGGCATGCGCTTGGGGCCAATGACGCCGACAATCCCTTGGGCGCCGCCCATGTTGAATGCCGATGTAACAATGGAAACCGACCGAAGCGGATACCCTTCCCGATGTTCCCGTCCAATGGTGACGTGAATGCCTTCCCTATCATTCCTCTGACGCAAGAAATGTACCAATGCCATTTTAGAGTCCAACAGGTCCATAATGGACTCTAAATCCTCGATAATCTCAAAATTTCGGCCATTTAGGATATTCTTCGCCCCGGAAATTTGAATCTGTTCATTCTTTTGGGCTTTAAGGAGTTTCGAAATGGAACGATCAAAAAATCGGAAGGCATTTTTTTCATCTTCAGAAGTGGACTTTTCCTTTGGGTCCTGCAAAAGATCGTTCAATAATGAAACAGGTTTGCCCTGCATATGTTCATTTATTCGACTCGCAATGGCCTCTAGGCGGTAGATGGAAGTCTCAATCCCCGAATCGACCAAAGTAGTTCGGAAAACGGCCTCTGAAACTGAAAGGACAATTAGGATTCGATTTTCTGCCAGAGGAATTAATGCCAAATTTTTGAATAGACCGTCCTCAACCGATGGGGAAACAGCTATTCCCATTTGGTGGGTTAATCGTTCCAGCATACGTGCCGTATGCGCCAGAACCTCCTGCTCATCCTGGAACTCGGCCATTTCCGCCTCGATGGCATGCTTGTGCTCGGGGCTCAGAAGTTCAATGGGCATCAGTTCATCGATATAGGTGCGATAGCCGCTATCGGTAGGCAAGCGCCCGGCGGAAGCATGGGGTTGTTCGACGAATCCCATTTCTTCGAGTTCTGCCATGGTATTGCGAATGGTGGCACTGCTAGTCTGGAACATGGGATCCACACTGAGCACCTTAGAGGAAACGGGCTCCGCTTTTACGATATAGTGATCGACAATGGCAGTCAGGACCTGCTTTTGCCGAGAGTTAAGAGGGAGTGCCATAGTAATCCTATTTATCAAAAATCCCCCGGCATCCAAAGACACCGGGGGACCTGTTCACTTCCGCACAGGGAAGGGATGCATTACATCATCCCGTCCATGCCGCCCATTCCACCCATACCGCCCATGCCGCCGCCCATACCACCGCCACCGCCGCCGCCGGAAGCTTTCTCTTCCTTCTTTTCGGCAATGAGGCAATCCGTGGTCAAGAGCAAGCCTGCGATAGACGCTGCATTGCGTAGTGCCGTGGTCGTAACCTTGGCAGGGTCGATGACGCCGTCGGCGATGAGGTTTTTATACTCACCGGTACGAGCGTTATAACCGAAGTCATCTTTGCCTTCGCGAACCTTGTTGGCAACTACCGAGGGTTCTTCACCGGCGTTCAAGGCGATTTGCCGCAGGGGCTCTTCGCAGGCGCGGCGCACGATGGCAACGCCAATGGCTTGGTCACCGACCAGCTTGAGGGTGTCGAGAATCCGGGAAGCGCGAATCAAGGCAACGCCGCCGCCGGCCACCACGCCGCTTTCAACGGCAGCGCGGGTAGCATGCAAGGCATCGTCAACGCGATCCTTCTTTTCCTTCATGGCTGTCTCAGTAGGCGCGCCCACTTCGATTACTGCCACGCCGCCGGCCAACTTGGCCAAACGTTCCTGCAGTTTTTCCTTATCGTAGTCGGAGGTGGTTTCATCCACCTGGCGACGGATTTGGGCTACGCGACCTTTGATATCGGCGGCTTTACCGGCACCATCCACAATGGTGGTATTGTCCTTGTCCACCTTGACGGACTTGGCATTGCCGAGGTCGTCGATGGTGGTGTTTTCCAGCTTGAGGCCGGTTTCTTCCGAAATGACGCGACCACCGGTTAGGATGGCGATGTCTTCCAGCATGGCCTTGCGACGGTCACCGAAGCCGGGGGCTTTAACAGCCGCGACCTTGAGGGTGCCGCGAAGTTTGTTGACCACGAGGGTGGCCAAGGCTTCGCCGTCGACGTCTTCAGCAATGATCAAGAGGGGCTTGCCGCTCTGGGCAACCTTCTCGAGAATGGGCAGAAGATCTTTCATGGAGCTGATCTTCTTGTCGTAGATAAGAATGGCGGCATTCTCAAGCACGGCTTCCATCGAGTCTGGGTTGGTGACAAAGTAAGGCGAGACATAACCGCGATCGAAGAGCATGCCTTCGGTGATGCGCAAGTTGGTCTCGGCGGATTTGGCTTCCTCGATTTGGATGACGCCATCCTTGCCGACCTTGGCCATGGCTTCTGCGATCCAATTGCCGATTTCGATTTCGTTATTAGCGGAAATCGAAGCGACCTTGGCCCATTCTTCCTTCGTGGTGACGGGCTTGGCCATCTTGTTGACTTCTGCGATAACGGCATCCGAAGCCGCATCAATGCCGCGCTTCAGCTCGATTGGGCTGGCACCGGCGATGACGTTTTTGAGGCCTTCATTTACGATGGCCTGGGCCAATACGGTAGCGGTGGTGGTACCGTCACCGGCGATATCGGATGTCTTGGAAGCGACTTCCTTGACGAGTTGGGCACCCATGTTTTCAAATGGATCTTCCAGTTCAATTTCCTTGGCGACGGAAACGCCGTCCTTGGTGCTGGTCGGCGAGCCGTAGCTCTTAGCCATGACCACGTTGCGACCCTTGGGTCCCAGTGTGATTTTTACGGCGTTGGCGAGTTTGTCGACGCCTCTCTTGAGGGCGGCGCGCGCTGCGGTGTCAAATACGAGTTGCTTAGCCATTCTATTTACTCCTTTGTTCCTAGTGGAAATTTTTTTCTAAAAAGTTGTTTTTGATACGTTTCATAAAAAGGTATGAGTCTTATAAGGTCTGGACTAGATGATTGCGAGTACGTCGCTTTCACGCATGATGAGATAGTCTTTGCCTTCCACGGATACTTCGGTTCCCGAGTATTTGCCGTAAAGGACCGTGTCCCCAACTTTGACTTCCATTTTGATCAAGGTGCCAGCATCCGATGCCTTGCCGGGTCCGGCTGCAATGATGCGGCCCTTTTGGGGCTTTTCTTTAGCGGTGTCAGGTACATATAGGCCACCAGCGGTTTTTTCCGCGGCTTCCAGGGCTTCGACAAGGACTCGGTCAGCGAGAGGCTTAACTGCCATTTTTTACTCCTAGGTTCTAAATTGAGTGTTGACTACCAGACTTCATGGAAACATTTAGCAGTCGACTGGTCCGACTGCTAACTTTGGGCATCAATATACGTGATTTTTAATTTCGAATCAAGTTTTTTTTGATTTGGCCCTCATTTTTACGGCTTGAGCGTTTCATTTTGATACGGTGCATGGTAGTTTTTTATTGAAAACCGCCCAAAGTTCACAGCATCGATAAGTCCTATTTTTCTCACCCATGTCCCAAAAAATTTCCCACCCATGCTGCTAAGCACTTTTTTTCTCCACCGCAAGGCGCTGCTTTTCCTTCTGCTAGGGCTTGGTCTTTCTGTGGGCGCGTTGGAGGCGGCCTTTATTTTTCTGGTCAAATCCTTCGGCAATGGTCCATCGAGGGATGCTCATTGGATGACATTACTTTTGTGGATGGGATTGCTGGTGACAGCTCGAACGGTCATTCAGTTTATGGCGACACATTTTGAAATGCGTGCCGTCTTTTCCTTTCTGGCCGATAAGCGGAAAGCACTGTTGCAGGCGACGATAGATCGATCTGTTCCCGCGCATCGTGCGCCATGGCGTGGAGATTTGGCCTACGTCTGGAATGATGGGTTGGAAAATTTAGGGCAAGGTATAATGGCAGGTTTTCGCTGTCTGGCGGCTGCGACGCAAGCACTGGCGCTGCTGCCGATGCTGTTTTTGTTTTCGTGGAAATTGGCGACAGGCGCACTGCTGTTGGCCATTCCAGCTCTTTTGGCCAGTCGATTGCGCACGGGTATGCTCTTGGCAGCCGGTAAGGGATGGGAGCGTTCGCAGGCGGAATTGGCTGTGACCATCGAGGATTTTTCCGACGGCTTTGAGGCCCATGTCGGCAACGGTAGATATGCTGCCGCTGCTTTTGCATTGGATAAAGGACTGGCCCAACACGCGGAGAAAACGCATTCCTGGGAGACGGCCAAAGCCATTTTTCCGCCGGCGCTAGAATGGTTCTTCTTCATGGCCCTTGCGGGGTTGGCAGTAGTCCTGGCAAAGTATGGCGACGCAAGTGTGCAAGGCGTATCAGGGCTGCTACCCTTTGGCGCCTTATTGCTGCTGATTTATAGACCTATTCGGGAATGGGCCCGTCACTATCCTGCGAGTGTTTTGGGAGGTCAAGCTTGGCGAAGCCTCAGTAAGCGGACCGCAACGCTACTGGAATATCCCGTTCGGAAAGCCTTCCAGGTGGCATCGGGTGAAAAAATCCTTTTGTCCGGAATTCGTTTTGGCTATACCAGTAGCCCCGACGAAGTTTTGAATCGCCGGGTATTTGATGGGCTTGATCTGGAATTGGATCCGAATTCCGTGACTTGGATTTCGGGTCGAAACGGCAGTGGTAAATCCACTTTGCTGAAGTTGCTGGCCGGTGTAGAAACGGCGCAAGCTGGAGTAATTGAGATCCCTGCTGTATTGGCTGCTTGGCCTCGACCAATCGCCTACCTGTCGCAAAAAGCTGTGGTGGAACCGGACTGGTTGGAGTGGCAGCGAAACTTCCAGGTGACCGATTCCGCAGCTTGGATTGCACTCGATAGCATATTGGGTCTTGACCGCATTCTGTCCAGGGCAAAATCCCTTCGTGGACTTTCCGGAGGCGAGCGGCAACGGTTATGCCTGGCGCGGACCTTTGCTGCCCCTTGCTGCTATTTGCTTTTAGACGAACCCACAACCTGGCTTTCCGCCGAGGATAGAGAGTCCATACTGGGCGATTTGCTGTCCTTCTGGCGAACGTTTCCGGTGGGTACCACACGGCCAAAATCCGTACCCGGAAGCAGAGGTGCCGCCATCGTTTCCCATGAACCCTTTATAGCGGAATTCTGTACCCACATCGTCCGCATGGATACGGAAACCAAGGTGCTATTACAGGAAACACCACTGCAAGTGGTTGAAAAGGAAAAACGGATTTGACCTCTCCAGGGATATCCGCTGTCGGTGGCTTGCTGCGCGGCGCTCAGTATACCTGGAGAGGTTGGATTCTGGCGGGATTCCTGCTTATCCTTGGATGGATGCGCTGGCATTCCGATCGGGAGCTTTTACCCCTATGGTTATTGCTTTCACTCGCCGGGTCCTTGTGGCGCGTGTACGCGGGCCGATACATCGATGGCCATAGCAATTCCCTTTGTTTAGCAGGCAACTCCCTCGCAGTAACCGGGCCTTATCGTATCGGACGCCATCCGTTATACCTTGCCAACATCCTGGCAGGCACGGGACTGGTACTCTATGCCAATTGCCTTCCGGCTTGGGGTGCGGGCTGTATGCTCTTTTTCCTTGCTGCCCATCATGCAGGGCTGGCGACTACCGAAGAGCGTTTTATGACCAAAACCTGGGGACCGTCCTACCAAAGTTACCTGATGAAAACATCCAGGTGGATAGGGATTCCCAAGGCTTTGCCCAGACACGAAGTTGCGGAAGGAAGCGGAATACCCATTCCCGGCGTATGGCGGCGACAAGGACCTAACGTCGCCAAAACCGTAGCTGCGGCAGTTCTGCTTTGGGCATTGGCCAATAGCCATTCATGGTAAAAATGTTTTCGGGCGCAAGTCTTTTTCTGAAAGCCTATACCTTGGCGTGGAATATTGCGCTGCCCTTTCTGGTGGCATTCGTTAAGTTGGATGGTCTATTCAAGAGAGGTTTAAGGCGCGGTTTTCTTCCAAGTCATTGGCATTTGCAGGAACGTTTAATGCCTGGTGGTCCAAGGGCGAATCCAACCCATCAATCAGCCTATGAAACAGCAAATGAAAATAGAAGACAAAATACGCTATGGCTGCATTGCGCATCGCTTGGGGAGGCCAAAGGGTTATGGGCGCTTGTTTGCGATCTGCTGCAAGAGGGAGCTGTTCAAGGTGGGAATAGCGTTTTGTCAGGCACCACTACATTTCGCCTTCTAGTAACAGCCAATACGGCCACGGGCCGTGATTTTTTGGAACACGCGAGTGCGGATTTTAATGCGTTGAACGGCACACTGATACCCAAGATCTTTGTTGCCATCGCTCCCCTGGATCATTCTTCCGTGCTAAGTGCCTTCTTCCACGTCTGGCATGTGCGTACAGCAGTTCTTTATGAAGCGGAAGTGTGGCCCAATTGTGTATTGATCAGTGCCACATTGGGTATTCCCGTCCTCCTCGTTTCCGCACGCATGTCGCAGTCCGCCTATTCCCTGTATCACCGGTTTCCCAAAGCATGCGCAAGGATTCTAGGCAGTCTGAACTGGATTCAAACCCAATCGGAAAAGGATCGCGTGCGCTTTCAAAGTCTGGGCGGAATCAACGTTGCCATCGGGTATGATTTTAAAGCCGCGTTTTACTTGAAAGCCAATTTGCCTATAACCAAGGATGATTTTCTCATTTCAAAATCCACTACAGGCCGATGCCGTTTGGCATTCGTTTCCATTCACTATGCGGAACTGCGTCTTCTAGCAGCCCAGTTTCCTTTACTATTTACTGCCAACGACGTGATTATTATTCCGCGTCATCTCAAAGAATTGCCGCGCATGCGTCGCTTGCTAGACCCTTTTTGGAATACGATGGAATTTGGCCTGCACAGTTCCCGACCTCAGGCCCGTAATCTGCTGGTCGATTCCCTGGGTCATGTCGCATCCCTTTTACCCCGCTGTCATATGGCTTTTGTGGGTGGAAGCCTTATCCCTATCGGATGCCACAATCTTTGGGAACCTCTCATGGCGGGCCTTAAAATCTATATCGGCCGCTATTATGGACATCAGGAGGGACTGGCAGAAAGCCTTTTAAGTCTCGGCATCGCGGAGGTGGTTTCCGATGTCGCCCAGATTTGCAATGGGTCCAAACTGGGCTCGGAAATGGCAATGGCCTGTCGGAAATTCATACTGGAGGGTCAGGCTTCTCTGGAACACGCACAAGTGGAGTGCCGGGAAAGGATATTTGCTACTTTGAATACCTTGTCTAGTGATGCTGCAAAGGTCACTTTATCGAGGGGAAACGAACGGTGAAAATTTATCTTGCCTCACCCAGAGGATTTTGTGCGGGTGTGCAAAGGGCCATCAGCATTGTGGAAAAGGCCATCGAAAAATTTGGAGCGCCGGTATATGTCCGGCATGAAATTGTTCACAATCAAGCCGTAGTATCTCGCCTACGCGACAAGGGTGCTGTTTTTGTAGAGGAACTGGAAGAAGTGCCCTTGAATTCCGTCGCCATCTTTTCCGCGCACGGCGTTCCCACCACTGTATATACTGAAGCGCATGGCCGGAAACTGGTGACCATCGACGCGACCTGTCCGTTGGTGAAACGCGTGCACTCATCCGTCAAACGCTATCATAAAAACAATCTTCAGATTATTCTGATCGGCCACCGCGGGCATCCCGAAGTGGTGGGCACCATGGGCCAACTCGCTGAAGGTCAGGTTATCCTGGTGGAAAAACCCAGTGACGTCGATACACTCAAGGACATCAACGAAGATGGATTGGCTTATACCACTCAGACAACGCTTTCGATAGAAGAGACCCGCGATATCATTCTCGCCCTCAAGCAGCGTTTTCCAAAAATCAAAGGACCCGAAAAAGGAGATCTTTGCTACGCCACCACCAATCGTCAGCAGGCGGTCACTGAGATGGCAAAACTCGTCGACATCCTCTTGGTCATCGGCTCATCCAACAGCTCCAATTCCAACCGGCTTAGGGAGCTGGGCGTACGGATGGGGAAACGATCTTTTTTAATCGATGGACCCAATGACGTGAAACGCGAATGGTTTGAGGGGATTGAAAATATCGGCATTTCATCCGGCGCTTCAGCCCCGGAAGATTTGGTGCAAGAAGTGGTCAAATGGATTCAAGCAGAATTTCCCGGCACTGAAGCAGAAGACTACATCATCCTGGAAGAAAACGTCCATTTTTCCCTACCGGATATTCTCACCGCGGTTTAATTCCTGCTCCAGCCTCATAAGCAAAGCACCAAAGCAGCCAAGCAGCAAAGTGAAAATCGCCTTTTTTCTGACCGGCCATGGTTTCGGCCACGGTGTGCGCAATTCCGCAATTATTTCCGCCCTGCCACCAGAAGTCGAAGTCGATATTTACACCTCGCTTCCCAAAGCATTTTTTCAAGAAGAATTGCATCGGCCTTTCCGGCTGATTCCGTGTGAGATCGATTGCGGCTGTTTGCAAACCAGCACCGTGAACGTGGATATAGAGGCCACTCTCGCGCGCTATGCCGAACTGGATAACGACAGAACCAGGGCAATACAATATTTCTCCGCGCAACTCGTGAACAGCAGGACCGACCTGGTCATCGGCGACATCCCTCCTCTGGCTTTTCCCATTGCCAAATCGGCAGCCATTCCCGCCTGGAATCTTTGCAATTTCGACTGGGTGGATATTTATCTGCCATACCTTGAGAAACATCCGCGTTACGGGGATATGTTGCAAAGAATGCAGGAAGATTATTCTCAGGCCGAAAGATGGATTCGGTTTTTTCCCTGGATGAAAAGTTCCTGCCGGGACACGTTCGAAGAAATTGGAATGGTGTGCCGGACTGGTGCACCACGCAGGATGGAATTCGCCGAGCGCTTCGGATTGGATGCAGGAAAAAAATGGTGTCTTATTTATGTAGGCAGTTTTGGCCTTGAGGGAGTCTCCTGGGAACGCTTGGGCCAATTTTCTGATTGGGAGTTTCTAGGGCTTTACCCCTTAGAAGGTGCTTCCAACAATTACCATCAAATCCCCAAAGATGTAAGTTTCCGTTATGCCGATCTCACGGCATCGGTGGACGTGGTTCTGGGCAAGCTAGGTTATGGATTGGTTTCCGAATGCCTTTCTTTGGGCAAGCCCATTTTGTTCCTCGGCCGTAACGCATTCGCCGAATTCGACATGCTGCGGGAATTGGTGTTACAGCGAGGCTTAGGCATGGAAATATCCCTGGAACGCTTTCTATCCGTGGACCTGGGACCGGAGCTGAAAATCCTAACGTCTCAAAAGCACCAAGCTGTGGCCGCCACCGGAGTCTCCCAAATTCTCGAAAAAATGGGTTTTCCCCCTATAAATGAGGCTCAGGCCTAGGAATTTCATCCATAATTACTAACTTTGCCCCTTCAGTTTTCCAGCTTAAGCCGAGGTTTTCCATGAGCCGTATTTGTGAAGTCACCGGGAAGAAGAGCCAAAAGGGCAATCAAGTATCCCATGCCATGAACCATACTCGTAAATTTTTCCAACCGAATCTGCATACAAAGCGCTTTTGGATCGCGGAAGAAAAACGCTGGGTTTCTTTGAAGGTAAGTGGAGCCGGAGTCCGCTTTATCGCCAAGAACGGTATTTTGGCAGCGCTTAAAAAGGTTGCCGAGCTCACCAAGGCGTAGGCTTTTTTGACATTGGCAAGGGCTACTCATGGAGCCCAATAGCCTGTCAGCGGTGAAGTTGTGCAGAAAAGCTAAAACCTAAAAAAGCCATTTACACAATTCGATTCATTAAAATTCAAAAGCAGTCGATGATCCTATATCATGTCGATTTCCAATCTACACGATTTAATTTCCCAATTTAAAGGGAATTACAACCTCCAACAACCCAATTCAAATACGAATGCCAAAAACGCATCCACGAATGTTGCCAAATCCAATGGGTCAAGCGACACGGCCCGTTCTCAAGACAAGGTCACTCTTTCTTCCCAGGCTAGGGACTACCTAAAAGCCAATACACTGCCCTCA
>JAYSRH010000370.1:0-3122 GCA_043721115.1 Fibrobacteria bacterium
GCTCGGCGGCACGAAGTTTCGATACCAGTATGGCCTTTTCTTCATCGCTTTCGGCGGGACCGGCCTGCTTGGCTTGTGCGAGCTCTGACTCCAATGTCCGTGCGGTGGAAAGCAGATTTTCCTGTTGCTTAACCTTACCTCGATAGCCCATATTCTGGTATAACAGCACTGCCACAATAATTAAGGCAACGGTGGAGACGGATCCCAGTATCCACCATGCTCGTTTTTTATGCGAAGAAAAAGTAGAGGCAGCGGAATGAATCATCATCGCATCACGTTTACTCAAAACTCCGCTTTTCAAAATGCGTTCCGCGCGGCCCTTGTCTTTGATCAAATCCTTGAGCTCATCATGGCCGGCTTCATCGTCCTTTAATCTTTGCGCCAAACCCATTGTGTAATTTCCGACATCATCCCCTTCGGCAGAATCCCCACCAAAGTCACCCATGTGGTCTGTAGGCCGACCGCCACGTCCAGCTTTTTTCTTGGACTTCATGAACCCGGGAGGTGCCACTGCCTTGGGAGGCGTCCGTTTGTTCTCAAAATCAGTGCGGAGTTGTTTGGCTTCCTGGGCGGAAACTGCTGGCGCTAGGCCGGAAACAGGTTTAATGGTGGTCGAATCGGTAGATCCAACTATTCGATCGATCACCCTCAGCTTTGGTCCACTGACGCCCAGACTTATGATTTCATCGACCTCGATTTCATGTTCAGCAATTTGTTCACCGTTGATAAAGGTGCCGTTGGTACTGCCCAGATCACGCAGCACTAAAGCCTGATTGCGCTTTTCAATAATGGCATGTTTACCGGAAACCAACGTTCCATCGGGACCGGAAAAGCAAATAGAATTTTCTGCATTTCGTCCCAAGGTGAGTCCATCCCCTACCCTGATTTTGCGGCCAACTTGTACCCCGGAAATCACTTGAAGAAAAATATCCGCCATGTTTAGGTTCGCGAGGCCCAGTTATACGACCTGCTGGAAACCGATATCATACATTCCCCCACGGAGTCAAAAGTGGGAAAGAAACCTTACTTTGGTTCTTGGCCCCATTGACCCGATTAATTTTCTTTTCGCTAAAGGTATTCACTTGGGTTTGATCCATAAGTCGATCAGAAGATCGTGCCTGGCCTTTTTCAGTTATCAAATCCTGATCTTCCAGCACCATGGCGCGGTGCGCATAAAATTCCACATCTTCCTTGGCAGATACGAGCCCTTCCAAGAAGGCTAATGCTGCGGGCCTAAATACACAAGCCTCTTCATCCACACGCGATGCAACACCGCCGGCAAAAAAGAAGGCTTGGGAATGGCGCAGGCTTTCGAAAAGCGTCGTCAAGGCGTCTCCCTCCGGCAAAGCCTCTCCAGGTATTTGCATGAGGACCGGACAGTTGAGTGCAGCGGATAAGTTGGCCGTTTTCTTCAGAAAATCCGGATCCCGTTCCCAGGGATCAAGCAACAAAATGGCTACAGCCGTATCCCCCGCCTCGTCAGCATTTTCACCCACCAATAATGCCTCTGGATGTTCCGGAATTTCCGACCACAGGTGGACGCATTGTCGGTCCCGACCTTTGGCGCAGCGGGCAAGCCTTTGCAGGGAACAGATAAACCCCAATGTTTCCGCTAGCGAAGGTTGGCGCAGCAAACTGGTACGGAGGGCGTCTAGGGTTTGTGTCAAGTCCTGAAAGAGCTGTTTAGCGGCACCATCGCGGAGAATAAAACCCGTGCTATCCCGGCCGACTTCGTCCAAAAAATGACCGAGATGGGGACTGAGTCGGGAACCGCCAGTATCTTTTTCTTGTAAAAGCCCCATGAGTTTATCGATATCCTGCGACAGTCCAGGAGGCTTTGGCGTTGATTTGACGGGCTCATTCGCCTGGGCGGTTTGAAAAAGGCCGTTCACAATTTCATTGCGCCAAGAGGCGGGAATGGGAATTTTATTTAGGTTGGCGACGAATTCGGGGAAAATGGTTTTTCGTTCCGCACATTTCTGGACCAGCAGCCGTAGCGTTTCCAAATGCGAAAACAGCGTCTGCTCCCTAAGGGCGGAGTCCACATGCAGGACATGGCGGCCCGCGAAAGTGATGTCCCCTTCCGCTCCCATGGGAAAGAAGTTAGGCATTTCCGGCAACGGAACCTTGGCGTTTAACCTCAATCGATTGCGAAGATCCTCGAGCAATCCGCTGTGAAATCGAAGCGGCACGTCCTGCTGCCAGCTTTTCTTGAGCAGTATGATGTAGTGAAGATTGCCTTTTCCCGATCCTCGGCCGGATTCCCGGCTAAATTCCGTTCCAGACACATCCTTGCCTGCCGATACACTGAAGTCACCTATTCTACCTGTCATGGGAGCAAATATAATTCGTCCAAGGAAGTCTGTACCTATTGTCGTTTCGTAAATTTACGATAATGCGAGCTGGTACCTTTCTTGGCCTACATTTGCTTGCAGGTGCCACGGCACTTTGGCTGGCGAGTTGCGCATCCCCAATTTTGACTCAGGCCCATGTCAAAACTGAGAAAGAGATCGATTCCACCGTATTTGAGGTCTCGACAGTAAGGGGCGACAAACGCATTGCCAATCATATTTTTCAAAGGTACCAAAGCGGAACCGGTTGGTTTTTTTCCGCTACCGCGCCTGACTGGCTGGAAGTCCCGAATGTGAGCACGGATAAAGGTATTCCGACCAAAACCCTAGTCAAGAATACCGATCGCAAGATACGCATCACTTTTTACGAAACAACTGGGTCGCCTGACTTTTTAAAACCGGATTCCCTTTCACCTGCCTTGGCCTATTTATTCAAAGCCGATCCCGTTTCCGCCCCGGAGGGCCTACCACCACTGCCAAAAGGAATGGTTCTTTTCAAACCTACTCAGGACACAATTCGGCATTGGGGTATTTTAGTTCGAAGCGATACGTCTTTACTCTTCATCCATATTGAATCCAAAAATCCTGTGGAGCCAAGTCAAATCGGAATCCTGCCGGATATTGACATGAGTAGTCGGCTAGCGCGTTCTAATAATGCTGCAGAACTTTCACGGCGCTCCTTTAAAGCCAGCCTGGAAAATACCTGGGGACTCAAAGCCCTCGAGGATTCAAATTGGCAATCAGCGCTAAAACATTTTCAAACTGCACTGG
>JAYSRH010000371.1:0-3115 GCA_043721115.1 Fibrobacteria bacterium
CTCGCTCTAGCAGACCCTTAAAGGCTCGACTCTTGCCCATGTCAAAACTAGGTGCCTGATTTTTCTTAAGCTTTTCCCGTAGGATAAAGTTTTCTTCCAGCAAAGCGGCTTTTTCAAAGGCCCGATTTACTATAGCGATGATTTCCTGTTTATTGAAGGGCTTGGGTATGAAATCGTAAGCCCCTTTTTTCATGGCTGCCACGGCATCATCAATCGTCCCATGTCCCGTGATCATGATGACTTGAATTCCCGAATTGAATTCTTTGATGCGAGCCAACAATTCCAAGCCATCCATTTTCGGCATTTTTAAATCCGAAACGACCACCTGCGGAACCCGCTCTTTAATCAATTCCAAAGCCTTTTCCGGCTCCATGCTGGAAAGCACTTCATAATCCTGGCCCATAAGTGCGCGCGAAAGGGATTCTACAATGCTTCGTTCGTCGTCGATGATGAAGAGTTTCTTTTTCATTGGTTCTCCATAAAGCAATTCTTGGGCCGAGTTCTTTGGGCTTTAAAAATCAGCATCTTGTCCAATCTAGGCCATAAATTTGAAATGTTTGCCCCCCAATCCAACGCCCATTTTGTCAAAATGACAATTACTGGACGATAAGCAGTCTGTGTAAATCCAGTACATTTTGACTCATGCTTCAATCCATATCCGAGCAAACACCAGACACACTTAAGTACACGGATTCGCTGCTCGTCAAAGCTTTTACCCAAGCGGACTATGCGGTAAATTTGACGGACACGACTGGACTGCTCGTCAAAGTGAACCAAGCCTACTTGGACCTCTACAAATTTCTTTCCGATGCTGAAATTTTGGGGAAATCCCAACGCATCATTCGTTCGCCGCATACTCCCAATGCCGTTTACAACGAGATGTGGAAAACCATTTCGGCTGGTGAAATTTGGCGAGGGAATCTCACGAACATTGCCAAGGATGGTACGGAAGTTTTTGTTCATCTGACGATTACGCCTATTAAGGAAGCGGGAAACATTGTCGGATACATGGGTTTTTCGCTTGATCGGGCGCAGCAGGTATTGCTGGAAAAGCAGCTCTTTCATGCCAATAAATTGGTGATTTTGGGAACCATGGGCGCAGGACTAGCCCATGAATTAAACAACCCTCTGGCCAGCATCCTGCTTGATGCCGAATATCTCCAGGAAATTTGCCTGGCGCCGGAAAAGCCCGTAGATTGGGCCACGGCTTTGTCTGCATCCAACTCATTGATCAAAGGGGTTGAACGCATCAAGAAGGTTTTGGAACACTTGCTCTCTTATTCCCGAAAGGAATCGCATCAGAAGTACACGACCATGACTGTGTTAAAACTCATACAAGAAAGCTTTCTATTCATTGAAAGGCAGTTCAGCAGTCGTGGAATATCCATTGAAGTCAGCATGACTGAAGACATATACATTGCCGGCAATCAAACCGAATTGGAATCCGTCATCCACAACCTCTTGCACAATTCCTGCGATGCCTTCGAAGGAAGACCTGGAAAAAAAACCGTGTCCATTACTGCCAGCAAGGGCTCCGACGGATTCGTTTTGATCGAGTACTTGGACAATGCAGGTGGCATTCCCGAAAAAAACCTACACAAGATCTTTGAGCCCTTCTTTACCACCAAAAACGAACAAGAGGGAACCGGCTTGGGATTGGCTATCAGCAAAAAAATTGTGTCCGAACATGGCGGAACAATCGTTTGCGAATCGCAAAAGTACACCACTTTGTTTCAAATTCAGCTCCCAATTGTATCAAATGGCCTTAGTTAGGAGTAATCGATTCCTATTTTGCCAATTTAGCAAATATTTGCCATAATGGCACATGACATCCATTTAATTAAGCTGTATCCCCGCCAAACGAACGGTCCAGAGTGGGCTAAATGACAGTTTTTGAGTTTCTGGTAGAAAATAAGGCACCCTGAAAAATACGGTGTAGTCCTTGCTCTAATATGCAGTAACTCAACCGGAAACGAATATGATGAACCTCAAGCAGTGGCTTTTTGCGGATACGACGATTGGCGAGTTATTGGCGATTCGACCGCAGGCCATATCCGTGCTTGAAAAATTCGGGATTGACCCGTTTAAATTGCCAATGACAAGACTTGGAGAAACATGCCAGGAAAAGGGCATAGCCTGGGAGACTTTTTTACTGGAAACCGGCAAATTAGAAGTGCCTCGAAAAGATTCTGATTGGCAGCAGTTGCCACTTTTTATGCTACTCGATTTTCTTATCCAGGAACACAGAGAAATAGTCTCCGAATTCTTCCCCGCTATCCGGAATGCCATAATTTCTGAGGAAAAAGATCCCGCGAATTTGGAGGCCAATTCTGCCCTGATCCGGGAATGGCCAGGTTTTATGGCCAATTTAACGGAGCATATTAAATCGGAAGATACATTCCTGTTTCCAAAAATTCTCCGCTATGACTATTGCGCCAGGCACGATACTGTAGATCCGGATTTTTCCAAAGGATCCGTGAAAGTCTTCGCTGCTTTGCACCTTTTAATGCATGAGCAGCGCCAAACGAGCGCTGTTACGAAATTTCTGGATGCAATGGCCTTTTCCCCCGCTCCAGATGGGGAAAATGATATGAGGCGAAAACATCTTTTACAAATGATGGCTAGATTTCAAAAATCATTGATTGACCACTCTCGATTGGAGGTGGAAGTTTTATTCCCCTTGGCGACAGCCCTTGAAAAGAGACTGTATGATCGACTCATTTCCGGCCATAAAGGCAATACTAAAGGAGAAATGGTATGATCTGGATTCCTTAACCGGGAATTTGCATGGCAAAGATTAATTCAGGAACCCTTGCTACCTTTTCTGCCAATATGACAAACAAGGAAAATAGCACGGAAGTTGTAAGTAGCCGACCCCTCATCGAAGATGCCTTCTCACAATCGGACTACGCCATCAATATCACCGACACCAATGGGATCATTGTTGAAGTCAACGATGCTTACCTTCGTTTATACAAATTCAATTCCAAAGACGAAATACTGGGTCAAAATCAACGTATCATTCGCTCTGCGCTAACTCGTGCTTCGGTTTATAAAAATATGTGGGAAACCATTATTACTGGTCATGTTTGGCGGGGAGAGCTGACCAATAAAG
>JAYSRH010000372.1:0-3111 GCA_043721115.1 Fibrobacteria bacterium
CCCTATGTGGCACCTGACGATAGCCAAGAAAGTGACAGCACCATTCAGGCGCCAAAGGAAGAATCAAGAGGCAAGATATTCTAAAATAGCCCCCCGAAGTCGCTTATACATCCAGCGCATTTTTTCTGGATTCTCCTCCAGCAACGTGACCCGAAAGCCATCCAAGTCTGAGCAGAAGGACGAAATCGGCACGACGCAAATACCGGTAGCGGCCAAGACATAGTACACAAACCGTTTGTCGAGTGGGACACCAACCACTAATTTTTCAACCAAGGTTTGCGCTTCTGGATTCTGGACCGTCAATTTTTGGGACGGCTTCAACATTCCAGTTTTGAAAATAATGGACGTGTAAAAGGCACCATAAGTTTTATTTACGATTAAGCCAGGTATGTCCGCAAGAGTGTCTAGTACAACATCCCCGCGTTTTTGTATCTCCAGATTTAAGGAAGCGCGATGAGCCGGAAATTCCGGATGAGACATGATGGCTGGAATAGCCATTTGGGGTAAAGTGGTCGAACAAACCTCCAGCATCTTGGCATCCTCAATGGTCTTCACCAATTTTCCAAAATGTGAATCCTTAGAGGTATTATAAAATTCCAACCAGCCACAACGTGAACCCGGCCATGGAAATTCCTTTGAAATGCCCTTCATGGCAATACCACAAACGTTGCCAATGACTTTTGCCAATGGTACGGCTTCTGCACCATTAAAGGTGATGTGGGTGTAAATTTCATCTGAGATGATAAAGAGATCGAATTCCTCAGCAAGAGAGATGAGTTTTCGCATAATCTTTTCCGGATAGACCATACCCGTGGGATTATCGGGATTGATGAGCAGGATTCCAACGATATTCGGATCGGCCTTTAACTGTGTCCGCAGGTCTTCCAAATCCGGATACCAATGGTTGTTCGGATCCATCCGGTAGGTAATGGGCGGCTGGTTGGCGTGATCGGCTTCGGCTGAGGAGTGCGTAGAATATCCAGGCGAGGGCCCGATAACACGCGCCTTCGGGTCCAAATATTGGTAGACCTTGGAAATGGCATCGCCCAAACCATTACAGAATAAAATGTCTTCGGCATCGATTTGGACACCACCTAGCGCATTGTTCTTTTTGGCAAGAAATTTTCGCGTTTCAAGAACACCTTTGGTAGGGCAATACGCGTAGCTCAGCGAATTTTTGGTTAGAACGCCAACGATGCCTTTCATCCACTCCGGAATCGGAGTTCCTTTGGCTACCGGATCACCAATGTTTTCCCAGAATATTTCAATGCCGAATTTCTGGAAAAGCTGGGCGGTTTTTACAATTTCACGAATTTCATAGACGAGTTCAGTGGCTTCAACGGGCAATAAGGGGCGGCGCATACCACAAGATATAGAAATTTAGGTGAATTACTTGCGAGCTCGCATCTGGCTGGGAACGGGGGTATAGGATTTGGGGAAGCGGGTTTCGCCGTTGAACAGGTTTTTCTTGAGATTGTCGGCATCCCAGTATACAGTAGATAGATTTGCCCCAGAAAAATCACAGGCTGTTAGATAACCGCTATCAAATCGGGCATTGTTGAGGTCCGCACCGGTAAAATCACAATTGTAGAGCCACACGCCGGAAAAATCAGCGAACTTGAGATTGGCCCCGGAAAAATCCACTCGACTCAGTTTTTCACAAGTGAATTTGCCTCGTTCCAGTTTAGCCCCGTGAAAGTTGACCTTTTCCATGGATTTGATGTCAAAGACACTCGCATTCATGGAGGCACCCGCGAAATTAACCCCGTCGATCTCGATGCGGTAAAAAGAGGCATTGTTAAAGCTGCAATTTTTGAAAACCGCACCATTGAATTTGGAATATTGGAATTCCGCCTTATCGAATTTGGAATCGCTAAAGGTAGAGCCTTTTAAATTAGCCTCGACCAATGCCGTGGACTGGAAGTTGGCAATGACAAAATTGAGATGAGATAAATCTGCGTTGGTCAGATTGGATTCGGAAAAATTGACGCGATTCACAGTGGCCCCACTAAAATTAGAACCTTCGAATTTAACGGCCAGAAAACTGGCATCATTTAAATTTGCCTTGGAAAAATCCGATTGTTCCAGACTATTATTTTTAAATATCGCCCCGGTCAAATTGGCTTTGGAAAAAGTAATGCGCTCGTTGAATTTTGAATCAACAAAATTGGCTTTGCTGAGGTCCGCTCCCTCAAAGTTGGCATCTAGAAGGACAGCACTGTGGAAATTGGCGTCACTTAGCACTGTGTGCTTGAAATTGCTGCCTCGCAAATCGGAATTGTGAAAATCACCCTGCGGAAATTGGCCATCATGAAAGTCTACTTCAGATACTTGCATGGAAGAAAAATTGACGCTCTTGCCTTTTGAACCTTGGAAGGAAGCTTTTAAACCAATGGTTTGGTTGAACCTGGCATTGTCCAAATTGCATCCAAGGAAACTGGCATCGGAAATATCCTTATTGCTGAAAACACCACCGGTCAAATTTTCACCTCGATGCATTTCATCAGCTATGCTGTTGCCGGACAGGGATATAAGCCCAATAGCCAAGAATAAGGAGAAGATGCTGCGCATATACCTTCTTTCAATAAAGTTGGAGATATTACCGACCGATCTTAAGGCAAGGGAAGGGGAATCTTTGGCTTCCATTTCGTCTAAATGTAGGAATTTATAATGTTAAATTGATCTAGATGATGAGTGCAACGCGATTGAATCTCCCAATTCCTTCTAGGGTTCGCCTGGAAATTCAACTCAGTGCCATCCGGGGTAATTTTTCCAAAATCCGAAACACTGTTCAGCCGGCCAAAGTTATGGCTGTGCTCAAAGCTAATGCCTATGGGCTTGGGGCCGGACCTATTGCGGATACCTTGGTGGCAGCTGGAGTGGACCGTTTTGGCGTAGCCGAATTCAAAGAAGCCGAAGTCTTGATAAAACGGGTTAAAAAGTTACGCGTACCGGTGCCGGTGCAAATTATAGGTGGACTATTGACATCGGAAATCCCGGGCTGCGTTCGGCTCGGTATAATCTGTCCTATTCCTGATTTTACTACGGCCAAAGCCCTCTCCCAGTCAGCGCGCAAGCAGGGTCGGAAAGCAACGGTCCATATCAAGGTGG
>JAYSRH010000373.1:0-8054 GCA_043721115.1 Fibrobacteria bacterium
CCAAAGTCGCAACAAGAATCCACTTAGAATAATAGGCGTATCGCATAGTTTTCATTTCCTGATTGAATGAACTTTAACGCCAAGAATTTAATAAGAAATGGTGCCCGTAGACAACCGGGCAGGGGTATTCGTACCTTTATCTCCTCTCTTCACCATCGGATCACATGCGCCCCGACCCCTCCCGGATACGGAATTTCTGCATTATTGCCCACATCGACCATGGAAAGTCGACCTTGGCCGACCGTATGCTCGAAATCACCAAAACGGTGAATAAACAAGCCATGCAGGCCCAGGTTCTGGACGATATGGACCTGGAACGCGAACGCGGCATCACAATCAAGTCCCATGCCATCCGCATGCTCTATATCTACAAAGGCGAAGAATACTTTTTAAACCTTATCGATACACCCGGGCACGTCGACTTTACCTATGAAGTCAGCCGATCCTTGGCCGCTTGCGAAGGCGCTATCTTAGTGGTAGATGCGACGCAAGGCATGGAAGCCCAAACTCTGAGCAACCTGTACTTGGCCTTGGACGCCAACCTCACCTTGGTTCCCATCCTGAATAAGATCGATTTGCCATCCGCGCATCCGGACGACATTGCAGAAGGCGTCGGTGACCTGCTCGGATATGATCCGAACCGTATCTTGCGGGTTTCCGCTAAAGAAGGCATTGGCGTACGCGAACTTCTGGACCGAGTCATCGAAGAAATTCCAGCTCCCAAAGACAATCGCCTCGCCCCTCCACGCGCGCTGATATTCGATTCCAAATTCGATGCCTATCGCGGTGCCATCGCCTTTGTCCGGGTTTTTGACGGCGTTCTCCAACTCAAAGCGCCCATCCGCCTCATGGCCAATGACAAAGAATTCGAGATCAACGAAATCGGAACCTTGTCCATGGTCCGCGATGCCACCGACTCCTTGGCAGCCGGTGAAGTGGGCTATGTCATCGCCAACATTAAGAATGTCAAGGACACAAAAATCGGCGACACCATTATCGACCGCCGCAACCCGGCCCCGGAAGCCCTCAAAGGCTACAAGGATATCGTGCCCATGGTGTTCGCGGGCATTTATCCCATGGATACCGATGACTTCGAGGACCTGCGCGAAGCCCTGGAAAAACTAGCCCTGAACGATTCCGCCCTTTCCTGGCAGCCGGAAACCTCCCTCGCCCTGGGCTTTGGCTACCGCGTTGGCTTTCTGGGCCTACTCCATATGGAAGTGGTGCGCGAGCGGCTCGACCGCGAGTTCAACATGACCGTCATCTCCACGGTACCCAATGTGGAATACCATGTACAAATGACAGACGGCTCGGAATTCGTAGTTGAAAATCCCAGCAAACTCCCGGATGCCGGCAAGTACGAGGGCATCGACGAACCCTATGTCAAATCCCAAATCATCCTGCCCAAAGAATACGTGGGCAGCGTAATGAAACTAGCCGGCGAAAAACGCGGCATCTATCAAACCATGGAATACCTGACCCCGGAAAAAGTAGACCTCAAATACGAATTCCCCATGGGCGAAATCATGTTCGACTTCTTCGACAAATTAAAATCCGTCTCCAAAGGCTACGCCTCCTTCGACTACGAACTCATCGGCTATCGCCCCGGCGCTCTCGTCAAGCTCGACATCCTTCTCAACGGCGATCCCGTCGACGCCTTTTCCGTCATCATCCATAAAGACAAGGCCTACAACTGGGGCAATGCCCTATGCGAAAAACTGAAAGAGCTCATCCCTCAACAAATGTTTGAAGTCATCATCCAAGCCGCTGTCGGCAGTCGCATCATTTCTCGCTCTACCATTAAAGCCTTGCGCAAAAACGTTACAGCCAAATGCTACGGCGGCGACATCAGCCGCAAGCGCAAACTGCTCGACAAGCAGAAGGAAGGCAAGAAGCGCATGAAGGCCGTGGGCAATGTTGAGATTCCGCAGGAAGCGTTCCTGGCCGTGCTGTCCATGGACAAGACTTAGGGTTTCAGAGGAAAAGGCTTTTTGCATCAGCTTTTAATGCCGAAACGCTCCCGCATTTTATCCACATTAAAACCGCCCATGGCACCGGCCGGCAGGCGGGCATCCTGGTTTTCAATATAGTCGAGCAAATCCTTTAACTGTTTTCTACCCTCTGGACTTTTCGCCGCTTCGCCAGGTGTGCGGTTTCCCAAAGCGGGAATTTTTTCCTTAAGCCACAGTTCTGTGAAATAGGCATCCAATTCGGGCTTTAATTGCAGCAGTTCTTCTGGGGATATTTTGCCCTGAGCCGCTATACCCTTCGTGGGCATTCCCTTCGTGGGCATTCCAAACTCATGCTCACGAATACCGGAAGTTTGGCTGCTGGGAGACCTTTTTTGTACTGCCTCCATAGTCTCTTCGCTCTTGGTTAATAGCGTTACTTCACCCAAACTGCGCAGCTTCTTTTCCCATTTTTTGAACCGTTCGCGGGAGTTTGTTTCCAAATGCGCTTCACCAAGTTTTGCAGCCAAGCGAAGCGTACCGGTTACATACTCTTTTTGATTCATCCAAGTAAAAATATCCTGCTTTTTCTGAGTAGTATGCTCGAAATTTTTTTGCTTTAAGAGAGCATTCTTGAGCCCAACAATATCTACACAAGCAAAGCGGGCATTGATGAAAATCAATTCGTCTCCATCCATATTGGCCAAGGAAGGGGGCGGCGCAAAAACCGAATCAAACCAAATGCGCATGTCCATCCAGAAGAAAATCATGGGCTGATCTTTTAAAACCTTTAGAATTTCCGTGGGCGTGGGAGCTTGTTTACGGCCCGGCAGCAAGTTCCGTAGAATTTTATCCACCTCTTTGGAAACCAAGTCCAGCAGCATGTCTTTTTGATTGGGCTTAATCAGGCAGCCAGCCAATATTTCATACACATGCGCGCCCTTTTCAGAAAAAGGCACCAACCGTCCCCCTACAATATCATGAACTTTTAAGGTCAAGGAAAGATTTTTATCGTACACATTGAAAGGGGTTCCATCAAAGAGATCCACCATTACGGCATACCCCTTTTCCGGAAAAATTTCCTTTAGCTGCATATAAGTTAGGCGGGCATTAGAAAAATCACGAAGAAATCGCACTTCCTGGGTCGAATACTTGCTGGTATACCTCGATAGAAAAAAGTCCACCGGAAAGGCGCCGTCAATCTTCAAGGCGCTACGCAAAGCATATTCCTGTTGCCCTTCCAAAGCCTGAGCCGCCTTGGGATGCTTTGACAGTGCTTCGAGTTCTTGCTCCTCCAAAAATGGCGTTTTCCAATATTCACCTATGAAGCGTTCCAGCAACGGTTTGGTCGCAATATCCAGAATTATTTGATCGATTTCTTCCGTCATCTTCCGACGGATGACCAAGTTGGATTCATAGGGGAAATCCAGAGCCGGTCGCGCCACGCTAGCTACATCCTTTTGCAAACAACACGTCTTGTATTTCTTTCCGCTCCCGCAGGAGCAGGGGTCGTTTCGTCCAATTTTCATAGTGCGCAAAGGTAACTCAAATTCCCCGGTTTTCCGGAAATCCTTCCCATCCATCCACATAGGTATTAATTTTTCAACATGCGTTTTTCACCGTTAAGCATCAAATTACCGCCATGGCCCCAGCCAGCAGAGCGAAAATGAAAGCGCATCTTTTCTGATCAAACCTACTCTCACCCGCATCACCATTTTTCCAATCAAATCCTTGGATGGAATGGAAATGCAATCGGCTGAAATTTCCGAAGGTGGTTGTCTGCTGCACGATAGGGAGTTTGCCATTACGGACAATGCAGGCAATCCCATCATTGGCAAATCCAATCCACTCGTACATAACTTACACGCTTCCGTAGATTTCAATTCCAGAACATTGTCGTTCAAAAAGCGATTGTCACAGGACTGGAAATCATTCCATTATCCGGAACAACAGGAAGCAATCCACGCCTACTTAAGCGGTGTCACCTTGCTTTCCACGCAAAGCCTGGAATCCGTCGCCCAATGGTTTACCGGCATTTCCCTTTTGGGAAGACAAGCTTTTTTCCATACCAGGTTCTGTAGTCGAATACCGTATCGGTGATGTTACCCTATTCGGCATGAGCCCAAGAGCCCGCTGCATTGTACCCACGCGACATCCCGAGAATTCAAAAGCTTGGCCCGGCTTCGCTAAAACATTTTCAAAAGCTCGCGCTAAAACACTTCCAGCCTGGTCTGATCTGAATGCCTTTGGAAACCATTACTTTCTATCGGTTGATTCACTCATCCCTGCGAACGAAATTGGAAAAACTCTCAAAGTGGGCGATAGCTTGGAGATTGTCGGAATTCGATCCAATTCGTGAGGGCGGCTGGGTCCCGCGGCAGGGCATTCGGCGCCGCATCTCCGCTTCCGGGATTGGGCTTAAATTGGGATTGACCCAACGGCAGGTGGCGACACGACTTGGATTCAAGAACGTGATTCAATATCAGCGGCTGGAAAAAGGGTCGGCAAATCCAGAGTTATCCACCTTGGCCAAACTCAAAGGAATATTTCCGAATTTCTCCGTGGATGCTGCAATCACCTAATAGCCGGTCAGACTGGTTTTCCTTAAAAACCTCCTGGAAACACAGAGTTATAAAGTAGCCTGAAGTGCGTTTTAAGCATTTCCTTATACCAGCATTTTATTTACTCCGGACTATATTCCTTAAGCGCAATATTGTTTTTGGGAACACAACAAGGGAGAGCTCCGCGATGAATTTAAGGTATTGGAGTACTCTGTTAGTTATTGAAGTCCTAAGCAGCATAGCATTCTTTACCGCCACAGTTTCGGCTGCCGAGGACTATGCTACCTGGACTTATAATGCCGATGTCACCCTAAACACGTCTTCAACAGGGGCCGCAGTCGCGGGAACGGTTACCGGCTTCCCGGTATTGTTAAGGCTTTCCTATAAAAATTTTCTCTTCAATGAAGCAAAAGGCAACGGTGCGGATATTCGCTTTGCTAAGGCTGGCTTGCCTTTGAGCTATCAAATTGAACGCTGGGATTCAGCGGGAGAAGCCGCTGACATTTGGGTCAAATTGGATACCGTTCTCGGAAATACTGCGAGTCAGATCATAAAGATGTATTGGGGAAAGGCTGAAGCGGCGGACAGTTCCAGAGGTGGTCCGGTTTTCGATACGGGAAATGGATTTCTCGATGTGTGGCATTTGAATGAAGACGGCAATACCAATCCAGGCAATTACAAAGACGCTACTTTCAAGGGAGCTCATGGGCAGGGCGTGGGAATGGGGGCAGGATCCAAGCAGCCTGGAGCCATTGGCCTGGCTCAGGCTTTTGATGGAAGTACAAATTCCATCGCTCTTCCAGCCCTAGGTACCGATACCACCAGTGCCATTACGGTATCTGCCTGGGTATTTGCCAATGCCTTAAGCCCTGGAGGTTCCTATGATGCCATTTGGCTTAACGACAATTGGACGACCCACGATTTACACTTTCAATTTACCAATTCCAGATTAAGGGTTGGCTTGAACGGAAATTCCCCATCGGATTTGGATGCCTCCTTTCCCTTCCAACCTGCCACTTGGTATCACATCGCGATGACATATGACGCCCTCGCCTTACAGATGAAATTTTTTGTTAACGGAAAATTGAGCGATTCCCTTACACCGACAGCGGCCAGAGGCGTCGATCTTGTGGGCCCCTCCCATATTGGTTCCTGGAATGCTAGCCGCTATTTTAATGGCAAAATAGACGAACTGGAAATAAGCACAACAGCACGTTCGGCAAATTGGATTCAATTGTCCTATGAGAATCAAAAGCCAGCTCAATCACTGGTATCCCTCAAACTAACCAGTCGTTGCATAGCGAACTTCATTGCTCCCCGAGACACGACCCTAAATGAAGGTTCACTTTTAACCTTGACGGCTACCGAGAATTGCGCCAGCAGTCTTTCCTGGTCCGTGGTTTCGGGACCTGCGCCAAGTTTACTGGACCCGGAATCAAAAGTACAATTCCTAACCTTGCCTCGTGTGACAAAAGACACGGCATTGGTGTACCGACTTACAGCCATCTTTCCGGATTCCTCACCGCATAGGGATATACGCATACAGATCAAGGAAAGCAGTCCTGATCCCATTTTCAATCTCCCTGCAATTCAAACTTGGAATGGCACGGACACACTGCCCATCCGTCCTACCATTACCAACCTGGCTACTCTTAAGGCGGGCCGTGACTCCGTCATTCATTGGTCCTGGACGCTTTCGGGAACCCTCGTCGACACCGCGTTGCTAAGCAATGGGGTAATGTTAAAAAGCTCAACTGATGGATTACTGAAAATCGATCTATGCCTTGATAATGGTGGAACGCCCACCTGCCAATCGACTTCCATCACCGTGAACGTGCCAGTATCTCTAGCGCCTATATTGCGCCCGGCCCGATTGGACATCTGGCGGTCCGAATTTGATCTGCTCGGTCGCCGTCCCATGGGTACGGAAAAGGCCGCGCACCTAGGACGCCCCTTATTCATGTGGTAGGAAGCCCGGATTAATATGGGAGGGGTACTACCCCTTAATTTTTTGATTCTCCAACTTGGACTTCTTCTTTATTGCGCGTAATGACTCAAGCAATTGAATGATCGGGAAAAATATAGCATAATACCTACCATACAATCTGAAAAGGCGACCAATGCTCCTCAAAGCCAAAATACAAAAGACGTTTCTGTTTTCTATTGGTCTTTTCTCCCTTACCGTATTGCTTCAATGTATTTCGGGAGGATATAGTTGCGTAAGCTGTTCGGGACCATCAGTTTCAATTATCACAGTCAACCAAAATGGAGATACCATAAATGCTCCAAAAATAATTATGATTACGCCTGATTCAAGCAAAGCCTGGATTGATACTACACGGTATGGCGGTCCATGGAAAGGCGTTTCCATTTGGGGTGATCCCGGTTTATACTCATTCTATCTAGTCTATAGCGATGGTGAAATATTTCATTTGAAAAATATTAGGGTTAATCAAAGCCCAAATATGACCTGTACTCATTCAGAAAACGAGAGCATTGTTATCGAAAAGAATTCGGCATTGAAAAAGTCATCATCGATCGAAGGGTTTAAGATTCTAAGCCAAAAATCAGGAGGCAGCTGCGGTTGATTACTTGTCTTTGGAGAGACCTTGTCTTGGAAAACGGCCGTCGGTGGCAGCCTCATTCTTGCCGGAAGCCTGGTTCTCATCTTTTAAAGTATTCCGTCTCTGTGGACATAGGGCCCGGGCGACGGCTCCTTGGGGGACGTCTGCCGATGGAAATTGGAAGGATTAGGGCAGATAGATCTACACCATCCTTCCAATTCGGATCATGACTAAAAATCCTTGAAAGGTTACTTTTCAATCAATTAGTCGAAATCCTTTAACAAATGAGGAGCTCCCGATGGCCCAGATAAAACCGAAATTTTTTCAAGCGGTTCGCGAGTACTTGATAGAGCATCCAACCGCCACTTATGCGGAGGTCATTGCTGTACGTGCCTGTAAACAAATAGCCACGGTTCAGTTTTATCAAATCCGCACACAGCTGTACAATAGGGGAATCATCCCCAAACCAAATAATTTCAAGTCAAGGAAAAAGCAAGTATCGAAAGGAGCTGCTCCATAGGCTAATTCCGCCCGTGCAGTTATACTCTATGCCATGAACGCCTCGAAGTTTACCGCTGCCATGTGCGAGACGGCGTCCGAATGCAATTTCCAGGTAAAGGCGTGGATGTGCCTCCCCCACCCTTTTAATTTGAATTCTGATTAAACTAAATAAGATGGGAAACGCTCACGGAGGGACAAGAATCCAGTGGCCACGACAATAATTGAGACGGCATTGTCTTGAATAGCTACGCGGTAGATTTTGCGAGGGTGGAATTGAGATTGATTAACGATGCCTTTTGTGACCGTGTGTTTTTTTATGACTTGGTTGTTGCCGTTCAAGGACACGGAGACTTTGATTGTTCGGGTGTACTTTTATCGGATAGTAAATGAAGAATTGTTCTTTTTCCAAATAAATTGCAGTATATTTAGCGCATGTCCAAAGCCAACCAATCCCCTTGCCGAAGGCCGTGGACCGGTCG
>JAYSRH010000374.1:0-8052 GCA_043721115.1 Fibrobacteria bacterium
CTTTAAAAACCAGGCTGCAAATATGGTTTTTGCCGGTGAGGTTGGCGGTGGCGGTGCGCTCCAGATACAGCGTTATGTTTATCTTACCGCAGATGCGCGGTACTCCTTTGCGTTCACCGATGCCTTAGAGAATTCAGTTGGCGATATTGACTCCTGGAAATCTCGGGACATTCGCATGATGCTAGGTGTGCTTATCCACTTAACCGAGTAGATAAGCACCTCTCACTTATCCGTAATTTGCGGTTTCCTTAATTCCTTCCGACGGCGCCACGCCATTCAACCTGTCCTTGAAATCAATGCCGCATTTGCTGCATAATTTTGCGACCTGGGAGCGCTTCTTATAAAGCGTGATTCCAACCGCAGCGACGCCGACGCCAAGGGCAATTAGAAAAAGCGGCGAAGAAGACCGACTCTTTGTCCATGGCTTGCGAAAGCGAATATCATCTACTTGGCTTTTGAGGTCCGAGACACGGTCCTGTATTTGGCTGAGGTCTATGTTTTTCATGAAGTTTTTCATAATAATATCTCCTTAATAAATGTTGATTTTTCTGGATTTTTAGTTCCATTTTGAAAATACGTTCTGTTGGTATCAAGAACCACTCAAATATATTTGGGTAGGGTTATACCCCATTCAAGTTTTTGCGTGCATCATGCATATTTAAATGCAGTAAAAACCCTTTTCAAACCTCAAATAAGCAATATTAAAAAAGGACATTTATGAAGCCTATTTACTCAGCGTTATTACCCACCGCAATCCTATTCTTCACAACACACGCGACTTTGCATGCCTCTGAAATAGATGAACGCATTGAGACTTCCTTTACAAAGTCAAAAGTGTTAGCAACGATATGATTGTTGCAACCAAAAAATAATACGAACCAATTCAATCCACTTTAACTCAATATTGGAGATTTTATCATGATTTCACGTATATTAAAACTTTTTACCTTGCTCTTTATTTTGGTGCCCATGGCCCGATCAGGGGAACACAACCTCGGCGTCGGATTCATTTTAGGGGATCCGACAGCTTTGAGCGCCAAATATTGGACGAGTCAAAACACGGCTGTAGACTTTGGTCTTGGGTGGGGCTTGGGATATGATCGGTACGGTGACTGCTGGAATGGCAATTATTATGACAAGCACCAAGGCTATTGCAACGATCGCGGATATTATTACGGCGATGACCGGTATGGATATCGTGGCCTGCATTTTCATGCCGACTATCTCTTCCACAACTTCAACGTAATCAGGGCTTCCGAAAGATTCCCCATTTATTATGGTCCCGGCGTTAACCTTAATTTTTGGAACCATGGCAATGCACAATTCGGTTTGCGTGGCGTTCTCGGCATAGCCTGGATGCCGCGTACCGCGCCTGTGGACATTTTTCTGGAATTGGCGCCGGTTCTGGAGCTATTCCCCGGAACCTGGCTGGATGTAAATGCGGGTCTCGGAGCTCGGTTTTACTTTTAGTATAGAAATTGGGTTCGTATGTTAAAAAAAAACCATCACTGAGTATGAGCATCTGGTTGCTTTTGAAAGGCAGCGCGGACGAGTGGAGTCATGACAATGCCTCCCGTCTAGCGGCCGCCCTGTCCTACTACACAATTTTCTCGATCGCACCACTCATGGTTATGGCTATTGCCGTGTCTGGTTTGGTTTTTGGCGAAAGGGCGGCGAGCAACCAGATCTTTGACCAAATTCGTGGGTTGGTTGGGGATGAAGGGGCGATAGTTATCCAAAGCATGGTAGAAAATGTGCACAAAAGCGGTGGAGGAGTTTTTGCCACCCTAGTCGGCATAATCACCGTTCTGGTTGGCGCTTCCGGCGCCTTTGGACAATTGCAAAGCGCTTTGAATACCATCTGGCAAGTCAGACCGAAACCGGGCCATGGAGTGAAGGGCTTCATTCGAATTCGGTTTCTATCCTTTTCGCTTGTCCTCGTCATCGGTTTTATGTTGCTTGTGACCTTGGTAATCAGCGCTGCCCTAGCCGGCATGGGGCATTATTTTGACCTGGTGCTGCCCATACCCACAGTGGTGCTACAGTTACTGAATTTCTTTATCTCCTTCGGCGTCACAACGCTGCTTTTCACTTTGATTTATAAGGTCCTGCCGGATGTGACCATCAAATGGAAGGACGTTTGGATTGGCGGAGCATTCACGGCGTTGCTTTTCTCGCTTGGCCGTTTTCTCATTGGAATGTATCTTGGCCGGAGCACCTTCAGCTCAGCCTATGGGGCTGCGGGCTCGCTGGTAATCATTCTAGCCTGGATTTATTACTCCGCACAAATTCTGTTTTTCGGGGCAGAATTCACCAAGGTGTACGCCACCACCTTTGGCACTGATATTAAGCCCTCGCAGAATGCTGAAGCCGTCACTGCAGAAAACAGCGTTCATCCAGGTATTTTGATCCACACCAGTAAGGGCCGAAATTGAAGAGGACCTGCTATTTAAGGTTGGCCACCTATTTAAGGTTGACCTACATGTAGGCTTATTTTACCAACTACATGTCCTTTTTGGCTCAATAGGTGGGCTTGGTTGGTATCCTTAAGTGAAAATTCTCCGCCGATTATTGGACGAAGCTTACCCGTATCCACAAGGTCAGCGAGTAGCCCTAAAACTTTAGCGTCGGGTTCGATGAATAAAAATTCGCCCCGCACTCCCAGTGCTTTGGCTTCTTCTTTGGAGGGCGAGCTTACTATGGAAACCATGATTCCTCCTGGTTTCAAGGTTTTCCAGGACGCATTTTGCGTTTCCCCGCCAATGGTATCGAACACAACATCAACGTTCTTGACCTCTTTGTCGAACGGGACCGTGTGATAATCGATGACTTCGTTAGCCCCCAAGGATTCCATCAAATTTCGGTTTTGAGCAGAAGTAGTGGTGATCACGTAGGCTCCATGCGTTTTGGCAAGTTGCACAGCGAGGGTACCCACACCTCCGGATCCACCATGGATTAATACTCTATCGCCGGCTTTCAGTTTTGAAACTTTGAATAAGGCGTCCCAAGCCGTTATACCTGCGAGCGGCAATGTTGCAGCCTCCATATGTGAAATTGTATGCGGTTTCAGGGCAATTTCGGTTTCCTTTGCAGCTAGGAATTCAGCATAGGTACCGTTTCTCTTTATGTCAGGGCGTGAATAAACGGCGTCCCCGATTTTAAACTTTGTAACCATTTTTCCGACAGCCACTATTATTCCCGATACGTCCCAGCCCAAAATAAGCGGCATTGAATATTGAATTTTCGTTTTCAAATGCCCCTCCCTAATTTTCCAATCGACGGGATTAATTGAGGATGCGATGACTTTTATCAGCACGTCATCACTTTCAATAGTGGGTATGGGAGCATCCTCAAACTTAAGTACCTGGTCACTACCGTATTCATGGATTCGAATTGCCTTCATTTCAGCCTCTTTCTTTTCTCAAGCAAATTACTTCAAAAACTGGGGTATATTTTTATGGCGCAGGTTTTACCAAGGTATTTCCGGCCAAGGTAACTGCGGCAATTCGCGCCAACAAGCGGCCCTCAACGGTCGCCCCGGTATTCAGCGAGATGGATTGATCTGCCATGATATTACCCTTGAAAACCGAGGTCGTTCCCAGGGTTGCCGAAGTGCCGACCTGCCAAAAAATATTCGCGGCCTTGGCACCACCGCTCAGAATAATTTGGCGACCGGAGGTCGTGGTCAGTGTGGATGCGATTTGCATTATGAAAACGGCACTCGCATTTCCTTGTGCGTCGAAAGTAAGATCTCCCGACGATATTTCCAGCGCTCCACTGGATTTATAGAGACCGGGTGTCAATGTCAGTCCACCAATATTTCCCGCCAGAAGCACCAAATCCGTGGAGGTACGACCTGCGGCGTCGTTATATGCCGTGGTCAAATCTCCTTTGGCCGCGGTCAGAGCCGTTGCAGCCGGCACAGAGCCCGAAGGGCCCGATGCGTCCACGGTGAATAGAGTACCAATTACTTCAGTCAAGCCAAACCCAGTGATCATGCTTCCCGCTGCCGGACTTAAACCAATGTCACCTGTGACCCCCGAAGTCGGGATGTTGGAAACCAGGGAACCGGCCAGAATCACAAAACCCGCAGCGGACTTAAGATCGACTTTCGCATGTACGGTGGTTTGAACTGGGATAACGAGTGTTGATGGACCCGTTGCAGTGTTTGTGCAACCTACGATTAGGATCAGCAGGGATAACAGCAAAGTGGTTGAAAAGGTTTTGAAGGTTTTCATAATTTTTTTCCTTATGGGTTAAACCCGGTTAGCTTGAAACCTATTTGGAAATATTCACATTTACGAGGAGTCTTTATATAGGGTGTAACCCTACTGTAACCCACTTCCAGTTGTAGCCCATTTCCAGTTTCTGATCTCCGGCATATCCTGACCATAACGGTTGATGTATTGCTTGTGTTCGACTAGCTTGGCCGTCAACTGCTGCTTCAAATACAAACCCGGTTCTCCAGTTTGCGGAAGACGATCAATGGCGTCCATGACCAGATGGAAGCGATCGAGTTCGTTCAAAACCGTCATATCGAAAGGCGTGGTGATGGTGCCTTCCTCCTTATAACCGCGAACGTGAATATTTTCATGGTTGGTTCGGCGATAAGTCAGGCGATGAATGAGCCAGGGATAAGCGTGAAAAGCGAAGATGACCGGTTTGTCCTTGGTGAAGAGCTCATCGAAATCCACATCGCTTAACCCATGCGGATGTTCGGATTGAGGCTGCAAACGCATCAAGTCCACTACATTGATCATTCGGATTTTGAGGTCCGGAAGATGTTCACGCAATATTGAAATCGCCGCCAAGGTCTCCAGGGTAGGGACATCGCCACAACTGGCCATGACCACATCCGGGCTAACGGCCTGATCGTTGCTGGCAAAAGACCAGATTCCAATGCCGGCGGTGCAGTGGTTGACGGCCGCTTCCATATTTAGCCATTGGGGCGCCGGGTGCTTGCCCGCGATGACGACATTGACATAATGCCGACTGCGCAGACAATGATCCATGACGGACAATAGGCAGTTAGCATCGGGAGGGAGATAGACCCTTACCACGGAAGCTTTCTTGTTTACCACATGATCGATAAAACCTGGATCTTGGTGTGTGAATCCATTGTGATCTTGACGCCAGACATGCGAGGCCAGAAGGTAGTTTAGGGATGCGATCTTCCGCCGCCAGGGCAAGTTGGCCGTAACCTTGAGCCACTTGGCATGCTGATTGAACATGGAATTGATAATATGGATGAAAGCCTCATAGCAATTAAAAAGGCCATGCCGCCCTGTGAGAAGGTAACCTTCCAGCCACCCCTCGCATTGGTGTTCGCTAAGCATTTCCATCACGCGTCCCTCGGGTGCCAGCAATACATCGCCGGGTAAAGTCGCGGCATCCCATTGCCTTTGGGTCGTTTCGAAAACAGCTTCCAATCCATTGGATAGCGTTTCATCCGGACCGAAGATCCGGAAATTGCGTTGCACCTCGTTCAGCTTCGTCACATCACGCAAAAACTGGCCTAGTACATGGGTGTCACCGATGCCACCAATACCGGGTTCACGGACGTCTACCGCATATTTCCGGAAATCAGGCATCCGTAAATCCCGCAGCAGCATGCCGCCATTGGCATGTGGATTGGATCCCATACGCCTCAAGCCTTTAGGGGCGAGCGCGGCCAGTTCAGGTCTCAATCGGCCTTTGTCATCAAAGAGTTCTGCGGGCCGATAGCTCTTGAGCCAGGCTTCCAATTGTTTCAGGTGTTCAGGGTGCTTGGTCGGATCCGAAAGCGGCACTTGATGGGAACGGAAAGCTCCTTCTACTTGTAAGCCATCGACACTCTTTGGACCGGTCCACCCCTTGGGCGAATCAAGAACTATCATTGGCCAACGCGGCCGGGTCAAGTCTCCATGAACACGAGCATTCTCCCGGATATTCAGTATTTTCTCCACGGCGATTTCCAAAGTGGCTGCCATGGCCTCATGCATTATGTCCGGTTCATGTCCCGTTACATAATAGGGCGTCCAACCATAGCCTCGCAGCAATTGATCCAATTCCTCATGGGTTATCCTGGCAAGCAAAGTCGGGTTCGCTATTTTGTATCCATTGAGGTGGAGAATTGGGAGGACGGCACCGTCTGTAGCCGGATCGAGAAATTTATTGGAATGCCATGCTGTAGCCAACGGCCCGGTTTCCGCTTCTCCATCCCCAACGACGCAGGCCACAATTAGCTCTGGGTTGTCGAAGACGGCTCCGAAGGCATGACTTAGCGAATACCCAAGTTCACCCCCTTCATGAATGGATCCGGGTGTTTCCGGCGAAGCATGGCTGGGAATTCCGCCGGGAAAGGAAAATTGCAGAAAGAGTTTTTGGAGACCTTCTTCATCTTGGCTGATCTCGGGATAGACCTCGCTATAAGTCCCTTCCAAGTAGGTATTGCCCACCACGGCCGGACCGCCATGGCCAGGCCCCGAAATATAAATCATGTTGAGATCATATTTCTTGATGACTCTATTCAAATGCGCATAGATGAAATTCTGGCCTGGGGTGGTGCCCCAATGCCCGAGCAACATTTTCTTTACATCGGAAAGCGCCAAGGGTCGCTTCAGCAGGGGATTGTCAAAGAGATAAATTTGTCCCACCGACACGTAATTTGCCGCGCGCCAGTACCCGTCGATTTTGCGAAGCTCATCTATACTGAGAATATCCGTTGCCATGAAGTACCCTTTTCAATTAATGCATTAATATCAATGCCCACTATGGCCCTTGCCTGCTCCTTGCCGGATTATCCATTCACTATTAAGCAAATAGGCCCCGGAAACTACCACCAGTTCTTCTGGCCGGATTCCATCGAGAATTTCTACGGCCTCGGGAGTTCGCAATCCGACCTTTACCATTCTGGGAGTATACGTGTTTGGGCTTATTTGAATCCAAGCCATGGTAGAGGCACTGGATTCCAAAAGTGCCGAGGGTGGAATAGCCAGGGCCCGCTTGCCTACTTTTTTTAGGGTCACCCAGGCCTGAAGACCAGGTAGTATTTTTCCTTCCGGATTGGGGATTCCAGTATGTACGACAGCTAATGTGCCCGAAATAGAAGTTGTTTGTTTTACATGTTCAAGTTTTCCAAGCAGCGGTGCTCCTGTGCGTCCTTCTATTTCCACCCAGGCATCGGTGCCTTCGGGATACGAACTTATTTCGTCCGGTAACATCCAAGTTTCTACCCAGATAGGATCTCCCGCACCAAGTGTGAAGAGAGGCTCGCCTTCCCGCACATATTGTCCTGATTGGACGTTTACTGCTAAAATAATCCCGGATCTTGGGCTGACGATTGAAAAGTGAGGGTTGCTCTTACCGTTTAATGATAAAGCCTTAATTTGGGAATCGCTCATTCCCAGCACCTGCAATCGTCGCCGAGCGGCTTGTACTTGGGAATTAGCCATAGTTCGATCGAGCATCGATTTGGATTGCATTGTGGCGAGAAGAAATTCTTCTTGGGCAGATGCCAAGGCGTCGCTCTTGATTTCAGCCAGGATTTGGCCCTTGGAAACTTTCTCACCTTGACGCTGGATACTGACATGGTCGACCGTACCCTCCACCCTAGTTGGAATGCGTTCGCTGGAGCGTTCATCAAAACGAGTAGTAGCACGAAAGGTCATTGCGGGAGCGATCATGCTGATTTGCGCTTTGGCACTTTCAATTCCGGCTAAGATTGCTTTTTCGTCTGACAAGCGGATTGTAGTTTTGGCATCATCATGAGACTGACCCGCAGAATGCGCTTCACTTGGCATTGTTTGCGAATGTTCTTGGTGGCCTTTTTCTGGCACTGGCGGGGCATGGGTATCCGATAAAGTCACGGGAATTACCACGGCGTCCCTATCTATGAGCAATGAAGCCGTCTCCGCCACTTCATCTCCCTGATTTAAGCCCTGCGTGATTTCAATAAACCGCACACCCCGCCGCCCGATGCGAACTTCCCGTGCTTGATAGGAAGTCGAGTCCGTCCCAGTGCGGACCCAAACGATCCACTTCTCTCCTAAGGAATGAACCGCTGACCGCGGC
>JAYSRH010000375.1:0-8035 GCA_043721115.1 Fibrobacteria bacterium
TCCACCACAGTGCCATTTTCATAGCATAGCGCCGAGTACTGTACGTCCATTGGCTTCAATTTGTCCACATTGTTAACTGTAGCCATTTGTAGGAAGGCACTGGCGCCTTTTCCCGTAACATAAAAGTTACCCATGTGGGATACATCAAAAAGACCCACGGCTTTGCGTACGGCCTCATGCTCTAAGCGAATGCCAGAATATTGCACCGGCATCAAGAAGCCTGCAAATGGAACCATTTTCGCGCCCAAAGCGACATGGTTATCGTACAAAGGTGTTTTTTTTCCTAGGGTCAAAATACTCCCGGGTTGGGCGGCCGGATAGGGCCGGGTAAGTGTTGTAAGAAAGCCAGAAGGCCGATAATACAAGGGCTAGAGCCGTATACTATTAATATACTTTATGCCCTAGGCGTTGACAAAGTAGTGGAAAATATTAACGGATTTCTAAGATCTTATCCAAAGAAGTGG
Source organism: Fibrobacteria bacterium (assembly GCA_043721115.1). Classification (GTDB taxonomy): domain Bacteria; phylum Fibrobacterota; class Fibrobacteria; order UBA11236; family UBA11236; genus Chersky-265. The sequence goes on from JAYSRH010000375.1 coordinate 465, forward strand.
TCCGCAAGATTTGCAGTATTTCCTCAGATGGAGACAGAAGAGTCAACTTGGCCTTATGCTTGGCTAACTCATTCATATTGAACATGATAACGCCTAGGCCGGCGCTATCCAAATAGTCCAGCTCGGCCAAACGCAAAAAGAGGCGGGAGGAAGATTTGGGCACGCATTTCTGGAAAGCCTTGATAAGCGACTCCAGTCCAGCTTGATCCCATTCCCCCTTGACTTCAATGCAGGGTTCACCCTCAAAGTTCGATACCTTAATGTTGGATTGCGACATTTATAAACCAATCACGTTTAACTTCATTATGATAACCCATTTCTATGCCAACGTGCAATCATCCTGGCGATTTTTTAACTCTTTTAACTTTTAGGTTTTAACTTCTAACTGCTAACTTCTAACTCTCAGGGCAGCGAAAGGTCTTGTTATTTTTACTTAGACGCTTCTCCAAAGCCAAAAGGTAAATCCGCCATGAAATCCATTTCCACTTTGATCCTATTGGCGCATGGCAGCCGTGCCCCACAAACTCTGGAGGAAATGGAGAAATTAGCTGCAAAACTTCAACGAAGCCAAAAGGGATTAAGGGTACTTCCCGCCTTCCTCAGTTTGATAAAACCGGATCTTTCCCTCGCCATTAGCCATGCAGCGGCAAGTGGGGCGCAGGAAGTGCATGTCCTTCCGCTCTTTCTTTTTACCGGGAAGCATGTACTTGAAGATATTCCCGCATTAATCAGGGCAAACCGGGCACTTTATCCTAGTATAAAGCTCATCCTTCAGAAACCTATTGGCCATCATGCCAGTTTTGCTGACTTCTTGCTCCAAGCAGGTGGTTTCCGATAATATCCGCACGATAGACACGCTTTTTCCTACCTTGCCCTTTTGATGCCAAAGCCCAAACCCAGCCGAAAAGCCTCCCAACTCTCCCCTAATCGCCCAGGTGGCCGCCGCGGCCGCAGCAGCCGCGACGATCGGCAACGCGAAAATCATGAACCGGGCAGTGACAATCACGCCCCTAGTTCCAAAGCAGGCTGGGAACCAGAAGGATCCTATCAAGCGAGTCGTGTCAAACGAACTGCCGATCAATCCCGCCGTGAACCCGCAGGTAGGCATACAGAGCCTCGCTTTCCAGGCTCAATAGATAAGGGCAAAAAACATCCGGGCAATAAAACCTTAGGTAAAGGTGGGCAGGGTGCCCGCATTCCTTTAGCTAGAGTCAGCGGGAAGCCCGTTTATCGTGGCGGTAAAACCGAACGGATTCCCATTATACGGGAGCCGGAAAAAATTATTCGTTTTTCGGATTTGCTCATACAACTTGCCCGCAAAGAAACACCCACCTTGGTAGGACCCTCAACCAGCCCTGAGCCCTTGGCCAGACTGGACTATGGTCTGGAATTGGATTTGAAAAATCGGGCACTGCAACAATTCTGGGCGGCAAATGGATTGCCGGATAAGCCCAATCGAATAACACCGTCTCCTAAGCCACGAAATTATCGGACAACGACCAAGCGCAGAGTCATTTTTGACAAGGGTCGCTTTCATCTTGATTTTCTACCTGATCCGCGCACAGGGGCGGAACGCATGGGAGCCGGCTCCAGTCTTGAGCCAAAAGAACACGCAGACCTCTATACCTTCTTGCTCACAAAACTGAACCAACCTGCGTATTCTCAAATCGCCCACGCTCTTAACTACCTCGTCATTCGCGGGGATTATACCCGGTTTTCCGTTCTTTTCAATGTCCATGAATTAAACGCCAACGTCGTTCGCAAAGCCAAATTATTGAGCGAACACCTGCAAACCATCGATCCCAAAACGATGTCCGCATTTTTGTTCTACGACTCAGGGAAATCACCCTTTTATCTGGATCAAAGAAGTCCGGAAGGGCCCTGGAAATTCAAAAAGCTGTTTGGTCCAGACAATTTGCGTCTCAAAGTCGGCGACAAGAATTATGCGTTTCATCCCACTTCTTTTTGCCAGGTCAACGCTTCCATATTACCGGCCTTTTTGGAAAAAGCCCATCAGCTGCTAAAGGCAAGGCCAGAACAACGTTTGATCGATCTGTACTGTGGTTTTGGTTTGTTCAGTCTGGGTCTAGCCGGAGCCTACAAAGAAGTCCTTGGAATTGATGCCGCAGGGATGTCTATTCAAGCCGCGCAAGCCATGAGTGTTACAGAAACCACTGGCCGTTGCCGGTTTAAGGCCGGAAGAATACAGCTGGGATCCTTAGACAAACTTTTGCCACAACCGGATGCCGGAACTCCCGAGGCTATCCTGCTCGATCCACCCAAGAATGGCACGGAACCTGGCGTCATCCGTGCCCTCGCATCCAGGGCACCAGCGCGCGTACTGCATATCTTTTGCGATATGGACACCTTGGCTAAAGAAGTGAATCAATGGCGAAAAGTCGGCTACATGGTGGCAAAAGTTGTGCCTTTGGACATGTTTCCCGGCACGGACAATCTCGAGGTCATGGTGTTATTTATTCCCGACAGATACAGTATTCTCAACCGTGTCGATAAGCGGCCACCCGAGGGTTACTCCGGCCCGTTTCACAAATCTAAGCCCAAATAAAACGTAAAAAGGAATTTTCCATGCTGAAACGATTGGCTTCATTTCCAGGTTGTCAAGGGCCCGTTGTGACCATCGTTCTCGATGGTTATGGCATCTCGCCTTCGATTGAGGGAAATGCTATCGCCCAGGCAAATAAGCCAGTCCTCGATTCTCTCCTGGCACGTTACCCGAACCTTGTTCTAAAGGCACATGGCAAAGCAGTCGGTCTACCCAGCGATGAGGACATGGGAAATTCCGAAGTGGGTCACAACGCTATTGGTTCTGGCCAAATTTTTGAACAAGGTGCCTCCTTGGTAAATGAAAGTATTGCTTCCGGAAAACTTTTTAACCGTCCGGCTTGGAAAGAAATTGTATCTAATGCCAAGGCCAACGGCACATTGCATTTTCTGGGACTCCTTTCAGATGGCAATGTCCACTCGCATATCAACCATTTGACCGCCCTGATTCAAAGGGCCAAGCAGGACGGCATTTCCAAAGTCCGCGTCCATATTTTGCTGGACGGCCGGGATGTTGGTGAAACGTCCGCGCTTGAGTACGTCCAGCCTTTTGAAAAATTTCTTGCGGAAATTTCCAGCGACGATTTTGATGCGTGTATCGCCAGTGGTGGCGGTCGCATGAAAATAACAATGGATCGCTATCAGGCCGACTGGGGAATGGTGGAAAAGGGTTGGCACACGCATGTCCTGGGACAGGGCCGTCAGTTCGCAAATTCTGAAACCGCCGTAAAAACCTACCGCAGCGAAGCAGAGGGTGCCAAAAGTCGCGTCATCGATCAGGATTTGCCGCCTTTTGTAATCGCCAAAAACGGTCAACCGGTTGGGACCATTGAGGACGGTGACAGCGTTATTTTTTTCAACTTCCGTGGCGACCGAGCCATCGAAATTTCCAGAGCCTTCGAAGACCAGGACTTTCCGCACTTTGACCGAATTCGAAAACCAAAGGTTGTCTATGCTGGTATGCTAGAGTACGATGGGGACTTGCATATTCCCTCGCGTTATTTAGTAAGCCCGCCAGAGATTAAAAATACAATGGGCGAATATTTGTCCGCCAGCGGTGTCTCACAACTCGCCTGTTCGGAAACCCAAAAATTTGGTCATGTGACCTACTTTTGGAATGGAAACCGTAGCGGAAAATTTGACGACAAGCTGGAAACCTGGATCGAAATTCCCTCTGATCGCGTTTCCTTCGATGAACGCCCCTGGATGAAGGCGGCTGAAATCACGGATGCCGTAATCGAGCAACTAAAGACCGGCAAGTACCGATCGACTCGCTTAAACTATGCCAATGGAGACATGGTAGGACATACCGGAAATCTCCGCGCCGCCATCCTGTCCATTGAAGCCGTGGATTTGTGTCTGGGCCGGTTGCTTCCAGTTATTGACGCTTTAGGTGGCATGGCATTGATCACCGCTGATCACGGGAATGCCGATGAGATGTATGAATTGGACAAGAAAACTGGAAAGCCACAGTACGCGAAGGATGGTCGTGTCAAGGCGAAAACAAGTCACACCTTGAATCCAGTGCCATGCATTTTTTATGACAACGTTAATACTGGGAAGTATCAAATCGATGGTAAGGATTTCGGCTTGTCCAACCTAGCTGCGACAACAGTCAATTTATTAGGCTATGCAGCACCGGACATGTGGAATCGCAGCATACTTGCCTTCAAGTAAATCGAGGCGGAATTTAAAACATTTTGGGGCCGTGGCAGAAGCCTCAATCCCGACCGTAGGACTCCCCCACCTTGAAGGTATTTTCGCGATCCAGCTTAAGAATATTCTGAAGAAAACTTGTTTCGAATCGGATTTGTTTTTCGGGTGGTGGCTCTTTTAGCAAAGTGAATTGCACCTGCGGTTTTTCAACCTTACCTTCAATAACCAAGGTTTTGTTAAAATTTAATTCCTGAAAAACAGTACTAGTTTCTGATGCAGGACCTGCCTGGACGGTTTCAGTTTGCTTGGTCGCCGGCGGTTGGGCCTCTACACTCTTTTTTATAATGGCACCCTTTCCAGCAGTCCAGCCATTACTGGATAAACCCGTTAAAAGAAGGGATACTGCCAACACTGCCCTGCGATTGCACATTTCAATTAGACTCATTCTGTCCCAGATTATCGGTATTTTTGCTGGAAACTCAAATTTTCATTTAGGTCAATCTTTCCACTATTTTTTCAACCTTTGGCGCCATGAGAAGTAAAGTTTGGAATGGGAATTTCCTGTTCCCTTAGAGATTTCAAATATTCTGGAGAGGGCTTTCCCTGGTTCCATGGGAACACGGCTCCTGCACCATCAAATTTAAAGTGAATACGGAGTCGCGCCCAAATCCCAAAGCCTTCCGTTGGCTTAATGTTCTGGGCCGAGAGCCTAAGGAAATGGGTACCTGTAGACATTTTCTTGGATACTAAGGGCCATATATCCATACTGATTCCTTTTTCCCAACTACCCGTTAAATTCTTATGGCTTAAAACCAAGGTTTGATCAATTTGCGCCGACCATTCTTGCGGGGCTACGATTTTTAATTCGATCCCCTGAACATTATCCGGAACATTAAAAGCCACTTGCGCCCAAAGTTGTTTCCAAGGAATGTACGGGCTTAGAGTGGAATCCACCTTCGGACCTTGCCCTTTATCTCCGGCCCAAAGAAAGCGAACAACCTCGGCTACGTCTTCGGGATATTTTTTCTTTGGCATTACACCTTTTCGAGACCGCTGCCAAATAGAACTATCGGCAGGTGGCCATCCCGATTTGGGTAACTCGGGGAGTACCGTCCAGTCCTTACTCGTGAAAATATCCAGTGTGGTGTCTGCCTCGGCGCTATGTGTCCACTTGTCAGGTTCAATCTGGAATAACCTGGCAAAGGCAAGTTCACCCCATTCGGTGGATATCGATCCGGAAATAACTTTTTCGATTAATTTGCGATAGCGTTCCAGGGCCTGATCCTGCAACTGATATCCTGCAGTTTCGAGTTTTTCCGAATAAATTTTACGTTGTTCAGGTCCAGCCTCTGCAGGAATGGGAGGATTGGTGAGTGCTTCCTGAGAAAGCAAATCGAGACACTTAGCCTGTATGAAAAGGGCCCTGCCCAGGTCAAGCTTCAATGAATCAACCATGGAATTTTTATTCAGATTGTACTTGAAAGCGAAATCAAGACCAGTTTGAAAATTATCCATGGCTTTATCTTCAAGTTTCGGAATGCCTTCCTGCAATAATTTTACCTGATAATAGAATCGCTCCATCGCTTGAAAACCGGAAGGAAAAGGAGCAGATCGTGCCAGTTCAGCAGCCGCCAAGTAATGGCGCCCTAAATCACGTGTGCTCTCTAGTATTCTGCCTCCAAGAGTATCGAGAGTTTTGGGGTCAAACTCATACTCTTGAGCGATTTCTAGAAAAGCAATGAAGTACTTCATGCCTTGTTCTTGATACGGCGTAATCCTGGATATTTGTTGCAGCTTTCCCGCAATGGCTTTTTCCGGGGTAGCGGCATCCAGCCGAATAACCTGGGCCACCAAGGCCATGGCTTTGATTTGAAACCCTTCATACGCATTGGCCATACTCAACATATGCAGGCTCGCATCACCAACCCATTTGTTATTAACCTCCTGCTTCCGACCAATGGCCAGCACTTGCATATATTGCTTTTGTGCCTTGGCATATGCCGCAGAAAGTGAAGCCATGGCATCTTCTTCCTGATCCAATTGATCAGATACAACCTTGGTCGGTTTGCGTGCGCCCAAATACACTTCTGTGCCAAAGTCCTCAAAACCTTGACCAAGTGAAAAGGCAGCCCGTAACGACCAGTCCACGATACGGTAATCGAGCACCTTGATAAACTCATCAACAGCTGCTTTGAGTAATGCGGTTTTGGACTTGAGATCTGAATCGTATGCTGATGCCCGGATGACCAATGCCCGCATGCGTTTACTGGCGATTTCACCTAAAGTATGCTGGGCTTGGGCAGCGTAAAAACGGGCCGAGGCATCGGCGTTTTTCAGACCGGAGAATTCATTTACAGCCTGCTTCATGAGTTGTACGGCTTCCTCCTGTTGCCCGCGTTGAAACGCTGCCGTTCCACCCATACACAATGCCTGTATCAGGCGATTTTTATCCGATGCATACCTGCGCGTAAAGAGACTTTGTAGCTCACCGACTTTTTCCCAATTCTGTTGTTCTCCATATAATTCCACCGCGCGGAAAAGGAGATTGGGCGCTTCGGTATTTTGTGGATATTTTTTGGCATACAATTCAAACGCTTTCGCAGCCGAATCAGAACGCTTGCCATTGAAAAATGCGAAACCAGCATTGTAAAGCGACGGCTCCGCATCCGGACTTTCTGGATACGCGCGCACCAAGTTCAAATATTTTTGGCCAGCCGATTCCCATTGCCCATCCAATTCCCGGCATTTGGCCTCCCGAAAAAGTACCTTAGCAAGCAACTTCGATTCAAAATAGGCGTCAAAGAACACTTCATAAATGTGAATGGCTTCCTTCCATTTTTTTTGTTTTTCCTGCATCACCCCGGAATTGAAGAGCGCCACGGGTGCAAATTCCGAAGTCGGGAATTCCTTTGCAACCCGAGCATACGCTTCCGAAGCCGATTGCAAATCACCATGCTTTTCTTTTTTTTCCGCCTGCAGATAAATGGATTGGGCTAGTCTTTCCGTTGCCTCGGCCTTTGCCGCACCATCTGATTCTTTAAGCATGGTTCTATAGATAGTTTCCGCATCCTTAAGCCTTCCGAGCTGGCCATAAGATTGCGCCGCCATCTGGGACGCTTCACCATAAAATGTGTTTTGTGGAAACCTTTTTCGCATCGCTTCGTAGATAACCAGCGCTTTGGAAAAGTCGCCCTGGTTGTATAAATGATTTCCTTTCCAAAGCATTATTTCCGGAATCTTTTCATCATTGGAATCCAAGCTCAGATAATTATCCAGGCTTTGCAAATAAAGGAGGGAAGCCTCTGAAGGAGGCTTTCGAGCAGAGTCGGGTTTAAGGACATCCAATTCCACCG
>JAYSRH010000376.1:0-23963 GCA_043721115.1 Fibrobacteria bacterium
TGGCCAATCGGCGGATTTGAGCGCAATATCCATTTTCCCTAAGGATAATTATTGGCATTGGGATATTTCCGGATTGCAAGTGCATCCCAATTCGGACAATTTTGTGGCATCGGTAGGCAAAACCGGTTCCTTGCATCCAGATTTCGGATCCACTCTTGGAGGCGCTGGCTGGGGCATTCCTTATTTGCTGGTGGATAAAAACCAGGCGAAAATTCCCGTCAATTTTATAGACTATCCCGACGAAAGCGATCCGGGGCCGTATCCCATTCCTCTCAATGCGCCCATCGAAGGAGGTGATCCCCTATCGGGCGATCGACACACCCTAGCCATCGATAAGGATGCCAAAATTCTCTACGAGCTGTATATCGCTCAGCCCAAAACCGATCATTGGAATGCCGGCTGCGGGGCTAAATTTGATCTCAGCTCCAATGCCATGCGTCCCGATACCTGGACCTCGGCCGATGCCGCTGGACTTCCCATTTTACCGGGCCTGGTGCGCTATGATGAAATTGCCAGGGGAGAAATCGATCATGCCATTCGAATGACCGTTGTCGTGAGTCAAAAAAAATACATCTGGCCCGCCCAGCACTATGCCAGCAGTAACACCAGTGCTAACGTACCTCCCATGGGTCTTCGGTTCCGACTCAAGGCCAGCGTCGATATTTCCAAACTTCCTCGCGCTGCCAAAATAGTGGCTACGGCACTAAAAAAATACGGAGTGATTGTGGCCGATAATGGCGGCAATTGGTTTATTTCCGGCGCGCCCGATGATCGCATGCCGGATGCCGAGATCGATGCGCTTAAAGGCTTGAAAGGCAGCGACTTTGAGGCCGTACTGAGCGTAGATGCGAACGGAAACCCCATTGCACCCAGCGCCATTTTTTCCCATCGCATTTCTAATCATACGAGCCAAGGAGAAATCAAGGAGTGGTTCGATCCACTTGGACGACCGCTTGGATCCAATGTGGAGGCGATTATTCCTTTCCGTCCCATTCTCTCTGGAATCGGGCCAAAAAATTAAGCATGAACGCATGGCGCTCTTCAGCCATTGCTCGACCCATGGGCGTATTCATCTTATCCTTTAGCTTTAAAAGCTTTTCGTGAAAATGATTGATGCTGGTGGAGCGTCCGCTCCGATAGCTGGATTGATCCAGAAGATCGCGAGGAGCTGTTGCAGGTTCATGCATTGCATTTCCCCGACTGCCGCCGTAAGCAAATGCACGGGCGATGCCCACCGCTCCAAGCGCGTCCAGTCGATCGGCATCCTGCACGGCCATGAGTTCAGGGGATTTTGCAATGGATTTTTTCCGATCGAGATCGCTACCAAATGAAACTCTTGCGAGTATATCTTCCAGCGTTGCGCGTCTCTCAGCGGATAAACCACAGGTGTCCAAATAATCGGAAAGCACTTTTAAACCTTGTTCGGGAGTACCGTTGAGCTTGGGATCCGCCACATCGTGCAAGAGGGCCGCCATTTCCACTAAAAATGGGTCTGCACCTATCTCAGGGCCAATGTGCAAGGCCAATTGACGAACGCGATGGATATGCCAAAAATCATGTCCACAGGCGTTGGCTTCAAGGAGCTTAAGGACAAAGGCTTCCGTACGTGCCAGGAGTTCAAGGGTAGAGCTAGTATTTTCGGTCATTCCGGAAAGATAACCATAGCCCTTACTGCGGTATAGGCTTGTTATTATTTAGGTCCAGACCAAATTAAGCGAGGAAGGTTTTTCATGGGATACAATGGCGGTAAAAACAATTATGAAGAACGGGACAGACTCTTTCAGCAAAGTTTAGATGGCAAACCAGTAAATCGCAATGATGTCAAAAAAGGCTTGAACGAATTGTTCAAAAACAAACCCCAGGGTGTCGATGAACGCTGCACCAAAGGCCATTCTTGGATTCGCGACTTCGACGAAAAAGAAAAATGCGCTTACTGTCGCACTCCGCGCCCCCCCGGAGAAGCCACCCGACCCGGTTTTGCTCCCGGCACAAAAGTCTAGAATACATAACGGCTGCGCTCACAGCGGGGCAAATTGGATCTCTATCCCTTTTTCCAAAATGAGATCCACCGATTGTGGTTTTATTTTGCGCTTGAATTTGTCCAAAAGCAGCAGGATTTGTGGTTTTTCCTTGGCACTTAAATTGACCTTTGTGACGACGCCAATATTGCCAATCATGACCGGATAGGGCGATTTGATGACGACGATGCGCGTACCGGCAGGAAAAACAGGAATGGATGTGATCAAGGCGTTGACGACATGGGAATTCAATCCCTTGCCTGCATCCGCGATGAGGGCGCGCATGGCATCCAATGGAGCCAACGGCGCAACAGTTCCGGGCCGCGGGGAAATCCCACTGATGTACTTATCGGCCACTGCCGCCACTTGGGCATAGCGGTGTATATTGCCGCCCGCATGGTGCAATGTTTTTTGTGGAAGCAGATCATCCGCCTTAAGTGCACGGGGAAATCCACTGCCATCCAAACGTTCATGATGCTGGTAGGCCACATGGGCGGTATTGATGTTGATGCCATCATTGGCCCTTAAGATGACGAATCCTACGGAAGGATGTTCTTGTAACAACAGGTTTTCCCTCAATGACAACGGTCCTGTTTTCGCAAAAATAGCATCGGGTATGATGATCATGCCCAGATCCATCAGGAAGCAGCCCAGCGCCATGTCTTGAATGTCCGGCATCGGGAACTTAAGCTTTGACGCAAGCATCGTAGCCATGATGGTCACATCCAGACAGTGTTGATGGAGATACCCATCCTTGGTGCGCATGGATGCCAGATTCACCAGAATGGGTTCCTGGCCCAGAATCGACCGAATGATTTGATCGACTATCGATTTCATCTGCTCAGTAGCGATCATGTTTTTAAACCGCCCCGGGTCGGCCTTAAAATGGGTCAGGTTCTCCAAAGTGGCGTCTTGAACTTCGCTGATCTTCTGGAGCATGCTCATATTGTCCTTCCAAGCCTGCTGGGCCTGTAGGGCGAGTTGATCATTGACGTTTCCGGTGGGCTGGGTTTCATCCCCTTCCATATGCACCCAAATGGATCGCATACCTGTTCGCTTACACCTCGCAATGACAGCTTCGTCAAGGAGAAATCCGGCCGCCAACTGAATGCCATTTCCCCCACCGCCTAAAACGGAGCGGGCCACCATCATCCCTGGAGCGACCTCATCAATGGCAAGCTCAATCATAGCGGTTTTTGGATTTCCTCAAGATAAGGAATTATCCCATATAATCGAGGCAATGATGTTGCATTCTAGCCAAAAAATAGAATCGGGCCGCTCAAGTATTTTAAGTCTGGCTGGAAGCCTGAGTTCCGCAGGAGATTTCCCGGTTTTGGTACTAAGTTTTATACCATCCAAACTGCCGGGAGCCTATGAAAACATCCTCGACCAAACGACTCGCCCTCATCGTAGCGTGCTGCTCTTTACTCACTGTTCGTATTAATGCAGCACTTAACTATGAAGCAGGCTTCTCGGAAATCGAACCTGTGAGTTTCAAACTCCAAATACCTTCCGTATCCACTGCATCCTACACAAGTTCGCGCACTCGACTTTTTTACGCCTTTCAACCCGCCGATGTTGATCCAGCCAACAAACCCTTAGCCATTTTTTTCAATGGGGGCCCCGGCAGTTCCACCGGTCTTTTGTGGGGATTCAATACCAGCCATATGACCCTGGATTCGTCGCGTACCGGTGGCAAAGCCATTGCCTCCAACCCTAATACCTGGTCGAGTTTCGCCAACCTGCTTTATGTCGATGCCCGCTGCACAGGTTTTTCCTATGGAATGATGACGAATCCCCAGAACGATGTCGCCCGAGCTGCCGAATTCCATCTCCGGAATTTCAACTCCTATATCGATGGTGCCGATTTTGTGCGATTGTTGCTGCGTTTTCTGAAAAGTCATCCGGAACTCCGAACCAATCCAGTGGTGGTGGTTGGGGAAAGTTATGGTGGAATCCGGGCGGATGTTATTTTCGATTTGCTGCTGCGTTATCAGGAGTTCGGAAATGGAAATGAAATTTATCAAGATACGGCATTGGTTAGAGAGATCAAGGAGCATTATGCCTTTGCCTTTCCAACTTTTGTGGGCCAAACCGTGCCGCCTACAACTATTGCCACGCAATTCGGCCACCAAGTCCTCATCCAGCCCGTGATGACCAGCAGGGCCATGGCCGATTCTCAGGCCGGTAACATGTGGGAATTGCCCGGTTCGATCATTTACGATTTAGCCAAGGAAACCGGACGCACATTTACACCCTGCGCCCAAGCGGGATGCAATAAGATGAACAACGCCATAGCCTTTGTACAGGCTGCGGGACGGGATTTGTATGCCATTCACAAACCAATGAATTGGGTCAATGGAAATGTGGCCCTGCTGCCGTTAAGACTCAACGACATTTCAGTTCTGCAAGCGATGACTGTAATCGATCCTCATACAATTACGCAACTCTATGCAACTAGCCGTGCCCAGGCGTACCGGGTAAACGCCCTGACTCCACTGGGCGTGACGGAAGCCTGGTTGCCGCAAGGTGGACAGGAAGCCCTTCCCATTGGACCCATGGCCTTGGCCAAATACAATGCGTCCATGGTTGCCGCAGAAAGTCTTTCCACTGTATTTGGCCCCTTACAGGCCTGGGATCGGTACTACATGACAAACCACAACGATTTCGATTTGACTTTCTATGGCGCCGATGCCTTCAAATATCAAATCAGCCCCAATAGCAACCTTTTTGGCGAAAGGGCGCTTCGGAATATGTACTACATCAAAACCTTCATCACCAACGCCAGAAATGACATGGTCTGCTATGCACCCGCCTTGAAACCCGTGTTCTTAAAATTTCCTTCCCTGGTGTCCGGAGTTGTGATTGATACCGTTCAACCCGTCACCGAAACGCGGCGCGGCGAAATGCGATTAGCGTATCAGGCCGGTGTTTTCGGAGAAAAACTTCCCGCGCAAACCCGCACCATCCGGTTTCCCTATTACGCCAATTCCGGTCATGCGGTTTCCCTTTTCCAACCACAAGAGCTGATGCAAGATGTCAAGGCCTGGCTGACTCAAAGCATCATTGTCGGCAATGGTCCATCGGATCACAGCGGAACGAAGCAGAATATCAACTTTACTTTTTCTGCGCAAGATGGAAACCTGAGAACCTGGGTTCATTCTGAAAGAGCACAACACATTCGACTCGAGCTTTTTCAAAAGGACGGGAAAAAGGTGGCTACGTTTTTCTCCGGCTCCATTTCATCTGGATCGACAGAAGTCCATGCGCCTTTGCAGATTCTCGGTGCAGGGGAATACCTTGCAGTGCTCAGCGGCGAAGGCAACGCGCGTGTTACCCGCTTATTGGCCTTACCATAGCGGGAGCAGCATATTGAAATACGCGTCACATGAATTCAAGGGAACTCGATCCAATGCAAAATCTTTTCGCCACACTTTTCGCCGTGCCCGTAAGTCTTTTATTAACCGGCGCACCCGCGGCTACAGTGATTCCGCCCTCTGATACCAACTTCTTAAACGGCCTTTCTCCCTTGAACTGGGTTCGCAACTCCGCCTACGTCTGTACTCCCGTCGGAGGGGCTTCCTTAAAGATCGGGTTTACGGGAACGCGCCAAGTCACGTTGAATGTGGATACCAAGCATATTAAAACCAGCGTGGCTGCAAGGTATCCGATTTTGGCCTGGTCCGTAAACGGGAGTGCGCCTCAATCGCATCAGCTCGTCCTCAATGAGACTTCCATACAACTGACTACTAATGCCACTAATCCCATCATCGATTTGTATTGTAAAGGGTTTTCTCCCTTTGAAAACCGGTGGTTGGGAGACATTCCGGAAAATTCCGTAAAAATCACCGGGTTCACGGTGGACAGTGGCGGAGCAACGGTGGTCCTTCCCTTGCCTACTAAGGTGTGGATGAATATCGGCAATTCCATTGAGGCAGGAGATGCCGCGGCTTATGGTGCTGGACAAGGTAGGCCGCCGGATGATTTATGGGCAGCCTCGGACGATGCACGGAAAAGCTACGGTTACCTTTTGGCAAACCACTATGGCTACCGTGAAGTTCGCTTGGCCTATGGCGGATGGAATTGGGGTGGAGGGATTGCCATTCCAGGCTTGAGTCCGGTTATAGACAATATTACCAGTACCGTGAGCCGCTTAACGACCTCGCTTTTCAATCCGATTCCCGATATCATACTGATCAACCTTGGTGAAAATGGTGTACCCATTAGCACTGATGTTACCGGCGCTTTGACCAAACTCCGCAGCCGCGTCAATGCTGCAACCAAAATCATCGTCATGGTCCCCGTATCCGGCAAGGCGCGTGCCGTCCTTACAGCGGCATTTAACACTTATAAGAGTGCAGCCAATGACTTGAACGCCTATCTAGTAGACCTGGGAAGTATCAGTTTTGCAACGGCCGATGGCGTACACCCAACAGGCGTGGGTCATCTCTCAATTTACAATGCTGCCTTACCCGCCTTGAATGCCCTTATACCAACAACACACATTAGGAGCGAAGCGAAAAGGGATATAAATCGAAGCGTTCAAAGCAAAATTTCTTTTGGAAAATCCTCCGCGCAATACTCTGTCACATTTTCCAAGGCTTCGGGTATTTTAAAAGTCTGTTCTCTAGCTGGAAAGCAGAGACAATCGAAATAGTAACTCGGCCAAAAAAAATCAGGACAGCTGCTTTGGGAATATCAACGTAACTTCCGTTCCCGTGCTGACCTGACTGGTCATACTGATACTTCCACCATGCGCTTCCATAATCCTTTTGCACAAGCTCAGTCCTAATCCATAGCCACCCGTTTCCCGTGATCTGGAAGGGTCTACTCGGTAAAACGGTTGAAATAGTTTTGGTATTTCTTCGCTAGGAATTCCTGTGCCATGATCTCGAACCCTAACTGTAACCGAATGTTCGTTCGCCAAAATGCGGATTTCTATTGGCGCGTTTTGCCCCTGTGAAAACTTACAGGCATTGTCCAGCACATTGGTCATGACTTTTCTGATTCGACTCGCATCGACATGGACCCGCAATCCGGCTGTCTCTACTTGCCTCTCAGGCATACCCAGGTCCAGGCCCATGTCCATGCCGATGCCCATGAGCATGGCCCCGGGAGGCCGTCCACTCAACTCTTTTATGGACTGACCCACCATATCGCCTAGATCGATTTCTTCCAAATGCAGCTTGCCATGCACGCTGTCCAACCGCGCTGCCTCTAGAATTTCGCCGATCATGGTTTCCATTTCGCGAATGTCTTCACGTATGCTGTCAGTATTCGTGCCCTCCGGGGTCAATTCCAACGCAACCTTAATGCGTGTCAAAGGCGAGCGGAGTTCATGGCTGACGTCCAACAGGAGTTGCTCCCTAGCCTTGATCAGCGCTGCCAAACGGCTGGACATAGTATTGAATGATTTGGCCAAATCTCCGAATTCATCGTGACTGCAAACCGGTACCTGATGACCCAAATCACCTTGTCCCAACCTATCTACGGCTGCAGAAAGGCTTTTAAGAGGAGACAACAATCGTCGGATGGCAAAAAAAGCACCAGCGAAAACTACGGAGAGAATCAGGATGACCAGTGCCAGATAGGCAACATGGTTTTCCATCAAATGGCGAAAATCCGGTACGAACAGAAACTGCCCTTGACCCTTGGAAACATTGATACAAAACTTTCCTCGACACCAGCCTACCTTGCCAAGTTCCCCGGTTGGCCGCAACTCAAGGCTATCCGTTTTAAATGCCGATTCCGCAAGATCCTTATCCTGAAGTTTTTCCATTCCAGGTTCCGGCCGTGAATCCCAAATGCCCTCCGGCCCCTGATAGCGAATACGCAAAGAATATTTTTCCGATAAGAGTCGGGCTTTAGCCGTATCCGGTGGAGAGCCGATTTCCGCTGCCAGGAATTGGGCGTAATGGCCGACATTTTTTTCCATCGCCGCATGAGCTTGCCCGGAAAACAACAATCGATAGAATCCGCCCACGGTGAAATCAACCAAGCATCCCGTGGTCACCAAGACCAGGAAAAGCTTGGGCATCAGGGAATGACCCTTACGTCTAGACTGCTTGCGCATCGTCCACGCTCTCCTCATCGCCTATATACATATACCCGGACCCGCGCACGGTTTTGAGAAAAGCGGGATGGCGTGGATCATCCGAAAGTTTTTGCCGCAATCGGCTGATGAGCACATCGATGGAACGGTTGTAAGGCTCCCATTCCAATCCCTTGGTTCTATCTAATATGTGATCTCGATCCATGACCTTGCCGGGGCTACGCGCAAAAAGCACCAGCACTTCGAACTCCATCGCGGTGAGGTCGATCGATTTACCTGCCAGGAGAGCTTCCTTACGTCGGAAATCGAGTTCCAGTCTTCCATGTTTTAGCCTGTCAGGGGGCTCGCTGCCATTTCCACGACGCAGCACCGTTTGGATCCGGGCCACCAGTTCTCGTGGTTCAAAGGGTTTGGGTAGGTAATCGTCCGCACCCAGCTCTAATCCCAGAACCCGGTCCGCCACTTCTCCCCGTGCCGTAAGCATAATGATAGGCACAGTAAAATCCCGCCTAATCTCCTTGCACATTTCAAAGCCATCCCGACCCGGTAACATCACGTCCAAAATCACCATATCCGGAATCTCACGACGCATAAAGCGAATAGCCTCATCAGGATGGGCCACAGCCACGACTTTAAAGCCGAACTTTTCCAGA
Source organism: Fibrobacteria bacterium (assembly GCA_043721115.1). GTDB lineage: Bacteria > Fibrobacterota > Fibrobacteria > UBA11236 > UBA11236 > Chersky-265. The sequence continues at coordinate 8,724 of JAYSRH010000376.1, forward strand.
TAATCGGTGAGCAGTCGGCCCAGCTTGCGATCATCATCCAGTATGAGCACGGTTTTCATAGTTGCCATCCTTGGTCGGGAACCGCGCATGGCACGACTCCCGACATGTTCGGAAAGGTAGAGCATCGAAGCCTTAGCGGCAATACTCCTGAAGCTTGCCGGCCAGCTTTTCCCGCTGCGAGGCGTCCAGCATGGCATGGAACTCGGCAAATTCAACGATGAGAAAACCTCTGAGCTCCTTCATCTTGGCCTCGCGTTCCTCAAAACTCTGGTTCAGCTTTCCCTGATCCACCCTTTCGGATCGCAATTGAGTCAAGAACACATCTTGCAGCCCAGCATGCACCGCACTGAACTCGCCTTTGCGGGCGAGAATATCGTTCTTGATTTTATCCAGCTTGGCTTTTTGCGCATCGGTCAAATCCAGCTCCTTCCCAATCCGCTTGGTGATATGCTCGGCCCGCTTTTCAGGCGAAGAGCGCATGCAAAAGCCACCATGCCCGTGACAACCGGATAGAAACAAAGCGCCTGCGGTTATAGCCAGCAAGGGAAAAGCGATTTTGGAAATTCTTCGTAGTAACATTAGGTCTCCTTGGTTTGTCCCGACTACCTGCCGGGGGAAACGGCACTTTGCCGTCGTTGAGTAGAGAAGATACTGGGCTAAAGTAAGCGGCTTATGTTTGTTCCGTAACAAAGTGTAACCAAAGCGTTGATTACTACCTTAAAGAACCATGCTGACCTATATCCTAATCGGCCTAAACGTGGGTATTTCGCTATGGGCCTTTTCCGCCATGCGCAAACCGGGTTCTGCCAAGTCTTATCTTTTTATTCCGTATGAGGTCGCGCAAGGCCGCAATCTTTTGGGTGTGCTGCTTTCCAATTTCTCCCATGCGGATGCCTGGCATATTATTTTCAACATGCTGACTCTATTTTATTTCGGTCCCGTTGTCGAGCATTTCCTTGGTCCCAAAATGCTCGCAGTCTATGGTCTTTCGGGTTTTGCTGCACTGCTGCTCATCTTCCTCCTACGCCGCAACAATCCCCAATACCGGGTGCTAGGCGCCAGTGGATCGATTACGGGAATATTGTTTGCCGCCATCGTACTCAAACCGGAAATGAGTATTTATTTCATGGTGCTGCCTATTCCCATACCCGCACCAGTATTCGCCCTGATCTACATCGCTTATTCGACATTTCTCCTGGATAGGCAGGTTGGCAATGTCTCCCATGAAGCCCATATCGGCGGAGCAGTAACCGGTTTCTTATCCGCCGGACTCCTTTCCCCTTACGGCTTCAGCCAAGTTGTCGAGCGCATTCACCGACTTTTGCCTTGAACAGCCCTTCCCACCCCATTAGCCCTTGGAAAGAGACGCTCGCCGCTGGCCGCGCCAATCTCATTCCTGGTTTGGCCCTGCAATCTTTTGCTTTGGCTCTGGTCTTGGCATACTATTTTCATCCACCAACTCATGCGCTGCTGGAAGTCCTGGCCGCGTTTAAATCCCGGCTAGGACTGCGCTACAGCTCCATTGCCACTGCCTTGGCTGGTGGGGTTATACCCTCGTTGTTCCTATGGATCAATCCCCGTACCCGTGCTGTTACCCCATTATCCCACATGCTTTTCTTCACCCTTTTCTGGGCGTATAAAGGAATCGAAGTGGATTTGATGTATCGGCTTCAGGCTTGGATGTTTGGCGTGGAACCCTCATTTTGGGTGATTCTTAAAAAGGTATTGGTGGATGAGTTCGTCTTTACGGCTTTCTATTTCGCTCCAGTGGCTATTTGCATTTTCCATTGGAAAGAATCAGGGTTTCCTTTTACCGGGCTCAAGGACTTCGGCTGGGTGTCTTTTCTGAAACGAAACTTGCCTAAAGCGCTGTTAACCACATGGGTCGTATGGCTTCCCGCGGTGGCCATTATTTGCAGTTTACCAGCGCCATTGCAGATGCCGCTTTTCAATATCGTGCTGTGTTTCTTTTCCCTGATTTATATCACCTTAACACGAAAGCAAGCCTAGCCCCGACTCAGCCTGGGTTACGCGACGCTCAAGCTCAGGTCCGCTCAAATAAAACGGAATTTCCCACCTTACCCACCGGCCGTAAAATGTTCATACGGACCAGACAATAAGTCATTCTGGCGATGCGAAAATACGGTTGCTTTAAAGCTGTGGCAATTTCCCGGTTGGTGGAAGGACCAGTCCATTCTTGCGGAAGCAGTCGCAGAAAGTCCCGACCCGTCTCGAACAATTCCCGACTGGTTACTTCCAAAAGCAGGTGATCTTTGATGCTGGTTCCCTTGCGACGCCAGCTTCCTTTGCCGTCTTCGCAGCGTAGTTCTTCTTCCTTAATCAGCACCACTTCCACTGAAAAATTGGGATCCAGTATGAGCTGCGGAAAACTGACCAACTCATCGAAAAGGTCGTAGAGACTTCCCCGCTTGGGCGATTTGCGGCGACTCAAAAAGGTGGTGCCATCCTTGGCCAGTTTGGTAATCCATTTTTCCACAGCAACGGGATGGACAATACGCACGGGCCGATCCGGAAGCAATACCTGTAGTTTGCGTTTCAAGCTGGAAAAACTGCCGGTTTGAATTTCAATGATTTGCTCGCCTCTGCGGATATCCACCCAGTATCCGGCGACTTTTTCCTCTACACAATCCCCAGGTTCGGTATACAACCGTTTCAGGTTGGCATGCATGGAACGTTCGCGTAGGGTGCCAATCAAAAAGTCGCGTCCAGGAAGGCTCATGAGCCGAATAATAGCATTGTAACGGCTACCACATCAGATGTATGGAGACGTTGGCGATTTTCTTTGCGCCCCAGTTATCCTTACCGGGATTTTTTCCATCATTGTTGTATATAATAGTGCTCATGCGGCCTTGATGGAGAGCATGTTTTGCCTCAAGCAGTTCCAATGGGATAAAGCCTAGCGGATTGAAAAACTATTCAATACAGGAAAATGGTTTGACATGAACACTCTCGAAAACCTCCTCCACAAACTTTGGGAAGAGTATCGCGCGCTCAACCCCCAGGCCACGCGCATACAGGAACTGCTAAAAGCACGCGGAGAGTCGATACAAAACGATCATATCGCATTTCGAACGGTAGACGATCCAAGATTGGATATAAGCGTCATGAGTGCGCCGTTTACTACCCTTGGATATCGAGAAGCAGGCCGCTATACCTTTCCCGAAAAAAAGCTTGATGCCGTACATTACGAACATGCCGATCCGGCTCAGCCCAAAATATTCATCAGTCAGCTACGCATGCGGGAACTCAGCCAGGGAGCGCAATCCATGCTGCTCGGCCTTATCAATCAAATCCCCGGAGCCTTTTTCGCTAATCCGTTCTGGTGTGTCGGCGGTCGACCATGGAATCTGGATTTTACCACCTATGTAGCCTTGGAAAGGGAAAGCGACTATGCAGCCTGGCTTTCCGCTTTCGGATTCCGTCCCAACCATTTTACGGTCTTGGCCAATGCCCTGCGCACTTTTCCGAACCTTGTGGGTCTAAACAGTTTCTTAAAATCCGAAGGTTTTGTTTTGAATGCCAGTGGCGGAGAAATTAAAGGTGGTCCAGAACTTTTCTTGGAACAATCCTCAACTTTGGCAAATCAGGTATCCACGGCGTTTAGCGATGGCTTCCATGCCATACCCGGTTGTTATTATGAGTTTGCCAGACGGTATCCTCTGCCAAGCGGCCAACTTTTCCAAGGTTTTATCGCTGCGTCGGCAAATCGGATATTCGAAAGCACGGATCGAAAGTAAACGCAGTAAACTGCCACAACCTTAAAATCCCGGAAAACAAAAAGCCATGCTATTACAGCATGGCTTTTCCATTTTCGAAATGAATCGAAAATTATTTAATCAGGAATTTCTGAACCAGATTCTGACTGCCTGCATTGAGTTTGACAAAGTACAGGCCGCGTTTGATAGCGTTTAAGTCAACGTGTTCATTCGTTGCAGAGGTTGCACCACTTACCATTTCTTTTCCAAAGAGGTCGAACACTGAATAATTTGCCCCGGCCTGGCCTAGAATGACAAAGCCATTCTTCCCGGATTCAAGGAGGCCCAACTGATTCGAGTTTCTGTTTGCAATAACACCCTGCCGAATACCGGCTGCATTTGTGACTTCAATGGAGAAGTCTTGCACGTCACCGGCGAACAACTTGCCCAGCGGGTCTGCGGCGCTGCCCAAGGAGTCGTACTGCACGCGCACGCGCATTCTGGTAAGACCGAGTTTTGCCGTGGTTGGTACCACTACCTGTTCCGTGACATCACCGCTTGCTAATCCGCCCTGGGTGGACAGAACTTTTTCAGTCGAATCAAAGGAACAATCTGAGTTCCAATCGATCCAGGCGTAGGCTCGGTCTGGCGGAAATACCGCGTTGAGAGTCACTGCCAGAGGCAAGGTCTGACCCAGACCCACTTTCGTCAAGTTCGCAGTGTAGTCAGAATAGAATTCTCCTGCTTTCGGAACACGCGATGTGGACTGACCAATATCGCCAAATGAGACATAACTGATGTAGTCGGCACCCGTTCCGGCGAATCCTGCAGCATCACCGTAGCAAGTGGGTCCTTCAATAAAAGTCGGTGCCAGTGCAATGCTCTTATCTAGAGTGATGGGTATGGTACGGTCCTTAAGGGTTGACGCAGCACCCCAACCCGAAAACAGAAAGCCGTAAGCCGGAACTACCGTGGCCTTGATGACGGTTCCTTGATTGTACGCGCCACCGGCCGGGCTAATCGAAACCGAACCTTTGGTTACATCAACAGGCACCGTAACGGTGCAAATGGGCGTGGTCACAAATACGGGAGTAATGGTAGAGTTTTTAGAAATAACCAAATCCAAGGGATTGGCATCTGTGGTATTGTCGCCGCTCCATGCCGAAAATTTATACCCAAGGCCGGGAGTCGCTTCCATATGAATGGTTTCGCCAGAGTCGTATACAGCTCGGATGGGTGAATAGACCAAAGTGCCGTTGGTAACGTTGGTAGCCAAAGTATAAACTGGCACAGCCGGCCCCTTGGTGACGATGACGCTATAATCTTCAACATCTCCGGCAAAACCAGTACCACAGGGTGCACCGGGCGCGCCTTCTCCATATTGGACGCGAACGCGCATGCGGGTGGGCCCAGCAACCGTTGATTGAGGAATAAAGACGGTGGTGATGTTTGCTTGTTGAATGGCGGCATAGTCCGAATGGAGAACCACTTCGGACGTATCAAAAGTGCCGTCTTGATTAAAGTCAATCCAAACAAATATTTGGTCAGGGGGGAAAGTGGTTCCCAAGGTGACTTGCAGCCCGTAGGTTTGGCCGGTGGAAACAAAGGCTGCCATGGATGTGTAGTCGTTATAATTCTCCTGGGTTTGGAAAGGATGGGGTGCCGACTGGTTATTTAGATTTCCAAATGAGACCATGTTCATAAAGTCCGCGCCTGTGCCTACTGAACCGGCTGCAGTGCAATAACCCGTCGCCGCTGTGACAAAACTAGCGGTCAATGATTTATCCGCTTCCATGACTACTGCCACGGTATTTTCCGTGCTGGTCGTGGCACCGGTCCAACCCGTGAAAACCTTTCCTGGATTCGCTGCGACAGTAACTATAACCGTCGTGCCGGTAGCATAACTGCCGCCTGGAGGAGCGAGTGTGATAACACCATCCGGAGCAGTGGTTGTTAATGTATAGGTTTGAGCCGCGGTAAAGCTGGCGAACACCCCAAGTGCTAAAATTGCTGTACTCAATATCCGACGAATCATCTGTCCCCCTAATATGTGTGATGCACGAAATGCCTAATATGCATGGCAATTAAAGGGGCTAAAGATAGACTTTGCCTTAAAGAAAAAACAGGTTCTTTTTACAAAAGCCTATTCTTGCGGGAACAGCGGAATTGTCAATAAATGTGATTCGGCAGGCCGGGCACCAGAACCAGTGTCCACTTTGATAAAACCTATGTCCGCCTTTTTGAAATCCGCTAAGGAATATTCACTGGGCCCGAAACCGGACAACGACTCCCGAACACGGCCACCTATATCTAAAATAGTCAAGCGATAGGGGCCCGGAAAAAGGACGGAAAGGACCTTGTTTTGCGAAAAGACACGGATTCGGGCGATTTCATGTTGCTGAAGGCCCGTTCCCTTTAGGGTTTTGCAAGCTGCCGGGTCCGGCATGTTGACGGCTGAATTGAATTCCAAATAACGACTGTCCGCACAGCCATAAATTGCCGGTAGGTTTTTTTGGTAGGCTTTCCAAACTGTCATGGAATTGGCCAAATGTGTAATCGGATTTTGCGGCAATCCATAGCATTGCAACGCGAAGGACCCGTGAAATTCATTTTCAACCAACATTTTTACAAGCACAAAGGTGTCAAAATTGCCCTCACCTAAGGGGCGAATTAAGGTTGTCCAATCCGAACCCACGCTGTCGGTGCCATTAATGGACGCCGCGAAAACATAGGCCATGGAAGTTTTAAGCAAGGAATCCGCCCTTTGCGTAAAATTCAATTTCATCACACTGCAGTAGCGCTGCTCGTGACATTGGTTGAAACAGATGCCGACATTGGGGCGATTGGCGAGCTTTGCTACCCGTAACGCCTGTACCGCATTGGAAACAAAATCGCCGTAATGCGGATAAATGGCGACTTTACGGCCCGATGGTGCCAAGAGGTCCGCTACCCTAGCCACGTTCAAGGCCGCTTGTGCCTCAGTTGAAACGGAGCCGGCGGGAATATACAGGAACACCAATTCTCCTGCGGTTTTTAAAGACGTTAAATCCCCGCTGATATTGTCGCCGGGATTGCGCCAAATGCCCAGGAGTTTTTGATTCCGTTGTTGCAGGGCCGGCAATAGAGTAGTGAAATCGCTGGATCCGCCTTCCCACATGATCCCGTTATAGCCTGCATTGGCGATAAGAGTCACTTTATCAGTTGGGTTACCGGGAATGCCCGTGGATTGCGGGTAGATGGGATGAGTCAATCGGGTAGTGGGAAGCTGAGCCAAACCCAATGTGGCAAAGGCTAGAATTAGAGCGACGAGGTGATGGGAAAGTCGTCCTTGTTTCAAGACTGGAAGTTGGAATGACATGTTCATGCTGTGTTCCCTTGTCAATCTCTATACCCGGATTGGCTGGCCGACTCTACAAGCTATGCTGGATTGCAAAAAATCACACTGTGTTTTCACACCCTACATCGAAAAATACCGCCTTGGTGACAGATTAGTCCAAGCCCAAAATACCTTCTAACGCCAGTGAAGCTGCGCGGCTCTCCCTTAAAAAGTCCGGATCCAGCAGATCTGCCGACAGTACGCGATCTCGGTAATGTTTATCAATCCAATGTGTCAACTGCTTATAGATCCGGTCGTTGAATTTCACTCCATTTGGGACCTCGCCCCATTCCTCCGGAGTCAAAACAGCGCGTAGCCTTAGGCACGCCGGGCCTCCGCCGTTGCGCATGCTTTGCCGCAGATTCACAAACGCCACTTCGGTTATACCAAAACCTAAATGCGGCAATTGTTCCAAATATTTGCGAGTGGGCGGGTTCCGACGGCACTCTTCGGCCGCCAACAGAAGCATTCCCCCATCGGGCAGGCTAATGATTTGCGAATTGAATAAATAAGTGGAAATGGCCGTCGCCAAGGAAACGTGCTGCGATTTCACTTCAATCAACCGCAGCGCCCCGTGACCTAATGTTGCGAACTTGCGTTTAATTTCCCTTAGCGCCCCATTCCGGTTCAGAAAAGCGGCTTCATGAAAAAATAAAACGTCCGCATTGGCAACGGATATCACATCGTTATGAAAGACACCGGCGTCAATGGCAACGGGATTTTGGGCAAGAAAAAAGGTTCGTTCCGGAGCCAATGCATGCAAACGGGCTACCGCTTCCGAAGCTTCTTGGGATTGACGCGGGGCATATCGGCGCGTGGCATTGCGTTTTTGCTGTGCTTGGGAAAATCCAAATACGAATACTTCTAAGCCCGTCTCGGCATGCTGCGGCGCCAGGCGAATGTGATTGGCTGCGCCCTCATCCCAAAAATAATTTGCTGTGGGTAAGGGATCATGGTGGACAAATCGGTGGCCGGGGAAAATCTGTTTCAGCAGACGGGATGTGTGAAGCGTTTCCAAGCTCCTATGCAGCTGGCTCGCCAGGTTGGCGGGAGTGATATGCACCTTGCCATCGGCGCAATCGGACGAGGGTGAAATCGTGGCCGCATTGGCCGTCCACATAGCGGAAGCACTCCAAGCGGCAGCCAAAAGAACAGGATTCTGTTTTCCAACTTTTTGCAAAACATCGGAATCTCTGCCCGTAAATCCCAAACGCCGTAGCCAATCGAGATCGGGACGGATTTGGGGTGGTAGAATCGCCTGTGGAATTCCGCGGGAGGCGAGATATCGCATCTTTTCCAACCCTTGCAGGGCCGCCTGCCTGGGATTGGCCGGTTGCTTGCGATTGACTTGCGAGGCGACATTGCCATGTGCCAAGCCCGCATAATTATGCGTCAATCCAACCAGGCCATCGAAATTGACTTCTTGAGTTTGAGCTTGGGCTTGGACCTGGGTCTCGGTCTGCGTCGCGGTGAATTTCTTTTTCAAGGGTTGATGCCCACTGGAAGCGGTTGGATTCCCGACCCATCCGGCTTTGCCAATGGAGCGGCTTCCAAGGATGCTACGGGGTAGGCGCAATAGTCGGCTGCATAATACGCGCTGGGACGATGGTTGCCGCTGTCGCCGACGCCACCAAAAGGCAGCTTGCCGCTGGCTCCAGTGGTTTGCCGGTTCCAGTTGACCACTCCGGCGCGAATTCGATTCCGGAACGATTCCCATCGATCCAGCCTGTCGCTGAGAAGACCTGCTGCCAATCCAAAACGGGTTTGATTGGCCACGTCGATGGCTGCGTCGAAATTTTTTACTCGAATGATTTGTAGTAGGGGCCCAAAATATTCCTCATCGGGACAATTTTCCACTCCGGTCATATCCACGATACCGGGAGATAAAAATGCGTGCTGCATGCGACGCATGGGAATCAATATCGTACCGCCCAGTTTTTCCAGCCTAGTTTGCGCCTCCATTAAGCGCTCCGCTGCCTGATTGGAAATGACAGGTCCCAAAAAAGGTTCCGGACGATCTCCATAGGCTCCCACTCTTAATCGCGGAACCAAGGAAAGGAGTGCCTGCACATGCCAGTCCCCATCTGTACCCTCGGGTAGGATAAGTCGTCGTGCGCACACGCAGCGCTGTCCGGCGGTGATAAAAGCCGACTGGGCCGTGAGCAAAGCAGCCTGTTCCGCTTCTGCACAGTCCCAGATGACGAGAGGATTATTGCCTCCAAGTTCCAAGGCTAATATTTTTCCCGGATGTTCTGAAAATTGGCGCGCCAGTGCCAGGCCCCCCGCATGGCTGCCGGTAAAAAAGAGTCCGTCCAATCCGAGGTGCGAAGCGAGGGAAACTCCTGTGTTACGTCCTCCCTGAACCAGATTCAGGACACCCGCAGGCAGTCCTGCCTGTTGCCAAAAAGCCGTGGTCCATTCAGCCACACCCGGTGTCATTTCACTCGGTTTGAAAACCACCGTGTTGCCGGCCAGCAAGGCGGGTACGATATGGCTATGCGGCAAATGGCCGGGCAAATTAAACGGTCCGAGCACGGCCACGACTCCATGCGGTCGAAAGCGTTTGACAGCCCTAAACTCCGCTTGTGAAAATTCGGATTCCGAGCAGCGATCGCGATAGGCTTCGATGGAATTTACGACCTTGGCCACCATGGTATCGCATTCTTGAAGTGCCTCCCACAGGGGCTTTCCCGTTTCCTGTGAAATGGCAGCTGACAATACGGAGCGGTTCTCTTTAACTTTGTCTGCAAAGGAGATTAGGTAACCGGTGCGTTCACCTACCGTCAAGTGGCTCCAGAACAATAAAGCCGACCGAGCAGCCGCAATGGCCGCATCCACTTGCTTAGGAGACGCTTCCTGACCTTCCCAAACGGATTTACCTGTAGACGGATCGACGGAAGCAAATTGTGCTCCTTCGCCCAGTGTCCAAATTCCTGCAATGAAATGTCCGCGGCCTATCATTTTTTATTTTTGGCTTCAAGCTTGCCCGAATGCACGGCAGCGACTCCACGGATAGGCGCGAATCGCAACGGATCGCCTTTTTTTAAACCAAGGGCGTCAGCGGTTTCCCGCGAAATTTCAACTCCTTTTCCCGGCAATATATTCAGGGAAGCTACCGTAGCGCGGAAGCCGTGAGAATAGGTGTTCGATAGCAGGAACGGATCGGTTTCGATGGGCTTTCCCAGGATTTTTAAAACCTGCAGCGCCTGGCTTTCTTTTACCGTGCGAATGTCATCGGTGGGACAGCTGATAATTGGGCCACCCTCGAAAATATCCACCATGCCGGAAAAAGAAAAACCTTCTCCTTCCAATAGTTTGATGGCAGGAACAGACTCGGAATGCACACGTCCGATCACATCCTGCGCCACTTTGGGCAAGAGTGGAATATAAATGGGATGCTTGGGCATGAGATCGGCGATGAAACGTTTGTCCTTCATGACCATAGCATCCGCTTTGGGAAAATCGATTTCAAAAAAATGCCGCCCCAGCGCATCCCAGAAAACGGAACCACCCTTCTCATCGATGACGCCGCGCATTTCCGCCAACACCACAGGGTCGAAAAATTGCCGGTGATCGGCGATGAACATGAAACGGCTCAAGGATAAAAGCCGGCCATTGGTCCCCCGACGAAAATTAGGCGCCAGAAATAAGCTGCCGATTTCGGAAGGACCGTTATGCTCCTTGACCAGATGCAAAGCGCGAATTTCATTGCGCACCTTAAGGGTTTTGGATTCATGCACGGTGGTTTCCAACCGGTAGGTCCAGAACGGTTCGAATCCGCCCACTTTGGAAACGATGCCGGCGGTGCCGCCCACTTCACCACGCTCCAAATCTTCCATCACAAACAGATAGGTTTCACCACCCGGTTTTTTCGCCATGCGTGCAAAGCCGCGCTGAGACTCCAGAATTCGGCCCTTCAGCAAATCACGATCATGCGGCAAAGTCGTAAGCCCAAAGCTGGCTTGGGAAGACAGCTGCATCAGTGCTTCCAAATCATTCAGCTGTACGGGTCGGATTATGACCATAAGCTTAGCCTTTGCCTTTCTTGGTGTCGGTAGCCCCGACAGTCCCTGCCCCGGCAGCCTCTGCCCCGGCAGCCTCTGCCGCCGTTTCGAGCAACACCCGTTCGATAATAGGGAAGGCTGCATCGATGTCACTTGTTTCTGTGGATCCTACGGGAAGCAGAAATCGCGCCCGCGCTGGATTTTCACCCGCAATAAAACCGATCACACCTGCATCGAATAACTTTCGCAAATACAGCGCCACCAAATCCGCTTTGCCACCCAGCGGTGTGAAGGCGAGCATGCCCCCAAGCCCAAAGGGTCCCGCTGCCAAACTGGGATGACGACGCGCCATAGCTTCCAGCTTATCCGTGAAGTGGCGTGAGAGGCGCATGATTTTTCCATCCGGACCCAGAAAACCTTGCTCCTGCATGATACGCAATATCGCGCGCGCGGCATGGATGGAAACGGAGGGCGCTGAAAAAGTTTGACTCACCAGCCCAGGCTTTGGTTTGAATTCCGCACGAAACAAGGTCGCACAGGCTTGGCTCAATTTTCCGAGCGTGACCGCGTCCACAAAGTCATCCAGTCCGAAATGTTGGAAGGCAAAAAACTCGGAGGTCCGTCCGAAAGATTGGATTTCATCCATAAGAATGGAAACACTGGACTTTTTAAGAATCTGCATCAGGGCGCGGAAAAAATCACCGTCACCGGGAAGATACCCCGCCCCCTCTCCTTGAATGAGTTCAAAGATCATGCATGCATGTCCGTGCGGATGCATCCGTAGGTGATTTTCCAAACAGACCACAGCCTCAGCCGTGCTTTCCTTTCGTCGCAGCGGATCAAAAAAGGGCACATAATCCACGGCCAAGGTTTCCGGCAGCCCCTGCCGGTAGGCGGGCTTATCCGTAATTTGGGATAAGGCCAAAGTCCGCCCCGCAAAACAATGCTGGAAAGCCAGCACTCGGTTGGCGGGAAAGCGTTTTTGGAACAGTATTTTGAGAGCGTTCTCATTGGCCATGGCGCCACTACTGGTCAAAAACCCATGTGCCAGTTGAGCACCTTTGCGATTGGCCGCCTGTAAAAGTTCAGTGAGCAGGGCTTCGCTAGTCGCGTTCTGTTGCAAGTTTCCTTGCATCACCGTGTTCTCTAAGGCCGCGTCCACGCCAACTTCCAATAAGGCCGGATGATTGTGCCCCATATAATGCACGCCGATACCGGTGATGAAATCATACTTAACACTACCATCCGCCAGTTCGACCAAAGGACCTCGTCCCAGTCCGCTTCCCAGATAAGGATAGTAGAGCGCGGATCCGCGCAGGCTTCCGAATCGTGCCAAGGTTTCTGCATACTCCTGGGTCAAATTAGGATCCGGAGGCCGAACGCCGGTTAATCCTGCTTGATGCGCCGCCACCGCTTCCCGCAGCAATCGTTTTGCCTCTATCACTCTTGAATCACTGGCCAAGGCTTTGGCCGCCAACTGTCCCATGGTCTACGCTTCCTTTCCCGTCACATCAGACGGCCATACCCACTCACCCGAACCCAATTGCATCAAAAGCAGCGCCGCCAATTTCGATCTTTCCATCAAACTGTCGAGCACCAGAAATTCTTGTGAGCTGTGGATGTTACCGCCCACGGCCCCCAGGGTGTCCACATTCGGCAAACCTGCGGCCGCTAATTTATTGCCATCAGAAACGCCACCACTAGACTCCCAATTCAGATCCATTCCCAACTGCAATCCGCATTCCCGTACCTTTTTCAGCAGGGCCAGATACTCTTGTCCAAGCGGTTTAGGCGGTGACCCAAACCCGCCGGTTATCTCCAAGTTAATGCCATCGCGAAGGTCGAACTCTTTCTTGAGTGCTACTAAAAATATTTCCACCGACGTTTGATCCGCCGGGTCCTGCACCCTCACATTAAATCGTCCAATCGCAAGATCGGGGACGCGATTGAGCGGGCCTCCCCCTTCCACTTTGCCGACATTCACCAAAATCCCCGGATGTGATTTTCCGAATTCTTCCAGCTCCACAATCAGGTGGGCCAAGACATGGATGGCGTTCCGTCCCAGATGCGGATCTCGTCCGGCATGAGCGGCCTTGCCGTGAACGACGGCGGTGAAATTGCCCGATCCCTTGCGGGCCCCAACGAGGTTGCCGTTGGGAAGACTAGGTTCGAACAGCAGTCCGAAATGATTGCGCCTCGCAGCCTCGATAAATAATGCCGCGGACCCAGGGGAGCCGAGTTCTTCATCAGGGTTGATGAGAACTTCCCAGCCCACACCGGCTGAAAAAGGACTGGATTCGAATGTTTCCAGTGCCTTGAGGAGAATGACCAGACCCCCTTTGGCATCGGCGGCCCCGGATGCATGCATGATGCCATTCTCTATACGTATCTCAGGAGGTACTCTAGGAGCCGCTCCTTCGAGCTTTCCCCCCGCACCCGGCTTTACAGCCCCGCCCGACTTTTCTGATCCCCCGTAGACTACATCCATATGGATGCCTAGAAATACCTGCATTTGCGCATCGGGTCGTTTACGAAACCGCAGCGCTCTGCCTAGCGGTCGATTTCGGATCAGGCCTTCCGAGTCCACATCCAGTTGGGGGGGCAAATTCAGCTCTTCCAAGGTTGCACCCAGACTCAAAAACGCACCCTTGACCTTTTCCGCCATGGACGTGAGTCCGGTGAGATCATGACTGCCCGATGACACGCGCACCCAATCCGCTACCATGTCGGCCATAGCGCCAGATTGGGCCGTTAATCCTTCTAGATATGCGGCATAACGTTGCATTGACTTTTTTCCGGGAAACCCGGCCTCACCCTGAAACTATAGTTCCAAAAATACCCAAGAAAGTCAAGAAATGGTCGGTTGGAGCAGGGTTATTAGTCCAAAAATGGGAAGGGCCCGGCAAAATGCCGAGCCTCCCGAAAGGGTTTTAGTTTTATTGGGCAGGTACCGCATGAATATACCCGCTCCAGCGCAGGTCCCTCACCTGCTCACAAAAGCCAGTTTAGAGGGTGGCGGAATGAATCGCCAAGAAAAATTTACTTTTGTTGTCGAGCAATTCATCCGTAAACAAGGTTGGTCCCCATTTTCACCCATCTTGACAAAGAAAACCAGCCTGCAATGGTGGATGTTGGAGGGAAAGCCCCTACAAGGCGCGAAGCCATCGCCCAAGCCATAGTCAAACTACCGGAAGCGATTTCCAGCCTATTCCGGGATGGAGACATTCACGCTAAAAAAGGCCCTGTTTTTCAAACTGCCATCATCGCCGGAATCATGGCTTGCAAAAAAACCTCCGAGCTGATCCCGCTTTGCCATCCCCTGCCTTTGGATGATTGCAAAATCCGCATCCACCTGAATGAGGATCAAGACGCAGTCATCACATGCCGGGTTCTCTGCCATCATAAAACCGGGGTGGAAATGGAAGCGTTGACCGGCGCCAGCATCGCTGCACTAACCTTGTACGATATGTGCAAAGCCATCTCCCACAAAATGATCATCGGAGACATCCGCCTGCTGGAAAAAACCGGTGGCAAATCCGATTTCCGAGATCCGGCGGACTGACCCAGTGGAATTGTTTGGCCTAGTCCTGGTCGGCGGCCGCAGCGCCCGCATGCGCGCCGACAAAGCATCGCTCATTTACCACGGCATTCCCCAAGCCGAATACTGTTTAAAATTACTTGCCCCACATTGCAAGCAAGCCTTCCTTTCGTGTCGTCAGGATCAATCCGATCAAGTGGGCTTCCAGGGTTTTCCGCAAATCCACGACACCTTTTTAAACATGGGACCGATGAGCGGCATTCTCTCTGCTCTGCGCGGCCATCCCGGACATGCGTTCTTGGTAGTGGCTTGCGACCTCCCTTTTCTCGACGCCCCAACGCTTAGCGCCCTCGTTCGCGCCCGCAATCCAGACCAACTGGCTACCGCCTTCACAGGGTCGCAAAATGGACTCCCCGAGCCTCTCTGCGCCATCTATGAACCTGCAAGTTACCCTCGCATGTTGGATTTTTTGGGCAAAGGCATTACCTGCCCACGCAAAGTCCTTCTGAATTCCCCAGCCCATTTGCTCGCCCCACCGGACCTTCGCGCATTGGTAAACGCAAATGATCCAGTCGCATATCAGGATGCGATGAAGACCTTGACTTC
>JAYSRH010000377.1:0-3083 GCA_043721115.1 Fibrobacteria bacterium
GGTACGCCCAGACAAAATAGAGGCATTCGGATCCAAGGCCACGTTTATGGATTTATCACCATCGATCACAATCGAACTTTGTTCCGGAGCTGCAAACCCTGCTGCCGATACTCGCAAACTCATAGACCCAGCCGGAACTGAAAAAGAAAATCCACCATTGCCGTCGGTATTGACCAGCCGCGTCCCATTGGAATTGGTCAAGTAGACAGTTGCTCCAAATAGTCCTTGGTGAGTGAAAGAATTTGAAACCGTTCCAGAAAGCGTAAACTTATTGGCCTCCAAGGAAACATCTACAGTTTTGGCCGGAGTGGTGGAGTTGAGAGAGACGCTCACTGCTGGGGTGGAAGCGTATCCATCGGCTTGGGCACTAAGCTGCCAGTTTCCATAGGGAATACCAAGTGAGTAAATACCTTGCGAATTAGAAACAGTATTCCATTGTGATCCGTCCGAACCGGTAACGGTAATCTTGGCATTGAGGATGCCGATTCCAACTCCAGATTGTGAAATTTTTCCCAGGATTTTTCCTAGCACAGGATTTACTGTAATTGCTCTGGTCGTTACGGGTTTAACGTTGTGGAGTATGGTATCCATTTTTGACGCATAGCCATCAAGATTGTCAATTACGGCTTCATACGTTCCCAACGGTGCATTGTTGACTATCAGTAATCCATCATTGTCCGTCGAGCCTCCCTGAAATACTGCAGACGATGAGCCTCCAAGGCGATTGAGCTTGATGGGCGCATAAGCGAGTTTCTGCCCCGCCTGATTTTTAAGCGTAATATTAATGTCCCCCACTTCAGCCGCGTAGAAGAAGCTCCGTTTTTCTGAGAGCGATGCGGACCCATTGTTGCCAATAGCATAAACGCGCCATTTATAGTTGTATCTACGGAGGAGTCCGGTGGCATTATTCAAACTGATTTGGCCTCCTGTAGAACTGGCCTTCCACAAGGAAATATCGACTTGGCTCCCGTCGACCAAGTTCTCCTCCAATAATTCGACCTTGTAGCTAACCGCACCCGCAACGGTCGTCCACCGGAAAAGAATTTGATCCAAACCAGGAATGGTATCCTTATCATTTGGTTCCAATAAAATTGGCGCAGATAATGGCGCTAATGGCGCATAGATAAACGAAAAAGGAACCGGGGCAACTTTGGAAGTGGACGCGGAATTATTTCCATAATTATTGAGGACGAGCCAGTTATAGGTTTTTCCTGAAATCAGAGGCGGTGCGGGCACGGTATTGTATCCGGAAGGATCTGGGTCGCCATACCGAGCCGTCGTATAAGGCGTAATGATTTGCCAAACGGCGCTCACGCCGGTAACGGAACCGGAATCGGAAATTTTGAATGGCTCATCGGAAACCAGCACGGCATAAAAAGGCGCATCTCCACTCCAGCTAAAAGTGGGCGTGAGATTGGTAAGGGATGCTGCATTGGCTGGTGAATTGAGCACTGGCGCATTATTGGACTCTATGAGAATGATGAATTCGGCGGATGTAGTAATACCATCTGTCGCAATACAATAATTGACACCTAAGCGAAGGTCCGTATTTCGATAAACGCTTGGAATATCTGGATTGATTCGGAAAGTAAAAACGGACGCATCCATTTGGCTGGGCAGATGGAGAGAATCATAATGGCTGATGGCAGCGCCGTTCCCGCCAGGTATTGTCGAGGCCCTTAAATGAACTCGACCAGCCCCACCAGTCCATCCCACGGTAATGTCTGAATTTTGTTTCCGCATTCCGGTCGGAACTTGGGTCAGAAATAGGGCTGCATTTCCAACTCCCCACGTCATAAAAACGGTCATAATAAAGTGCCGAAGTGGCAATTTTACCTTTGCAAGCAAGTGAAATCGCATATCAGTACCGGTACTCGACGCTGGTTTTAAATAACGAAACTGGGAAGGCTACCAAGGAAACCGTGGTCGTGAAATTAGGGCCAAGCGGAAAGTAATAGCCCATGTTCATAGTGGGTAAAAAAGGCAGGAAATCAGGCCTGTAAGCGGCCGATTCGGATAAAAGATCGCCGTTTTCAACTGTATAAAAAATCCCTCCCACTTGGAAAAAAACCTGGTATATCTGTACGCCCAGTGCAAACTGTTGTTCCAGTCCCAAGCGGAAGCGATTGTTGCTACGCGTAACGGTAACGGAATCTTGCCCTAAGGCCGTCCTATAAATGTCCTTGGAAGCGCTATCGAAAGCGTCAACACTGTCTATCGATTTGTAGAGCACTGACATGCCACGCAGGAAATAGGAGTAGTCCAGGTTCATTCGGAAATGCTCCCACTTCGTCCCAACTGACAGCGCTCCTTCCCATGGCAGGTTAACCCGCATTTCTTGAATTACGGTCTTACTTCTGGTAGTCAACGTCAACTTTGTCGGATTCATATTGGCCGGATTCATTATTTGAGAACTGCTGAAATCCAGAGATGGCAATACGTTATATTCCCAGCCAAGTTTACCCTCCAATCGCATCACCTCCGCTAGACTGACCATGGCATCCAACTCAAAATGTTTCGCGAATTCCCAATTTGCACCAAATCGAATTCCATGCGCGGATCCGCGCACCTGTCCCGCCCCACGCGCATCCAAATCATCGTGGTAATTCACGCCTTCACCATGGAAATAATTTTCCTGTCCGGCGCGTTGTAAAATCCCATCCACGCGTGCTCCGGCCTCCAGTAGCATATCAATGGTATAGCGCTGATACGCAAATCCCAAGCGTACATTGGGCCAAGGCATACCGGCAAGTCCCAAGGAAAAGTCATTCATTTCCGCTGTAAAGCGACCAAAAGCATCCGCTGAGATCAGAATCTTGATACTATCCGATTGCGGATCCGATTCGTCTTCCGCCAGGCCCAGGCCCAGACGCAAACCTCCCAGACCAAAATCGATTTTACCTCTAAAAGGTTGCTGAATACCCGCTGCCAGTGTCACAGAAGGTCCGCCAAAGGCTACCGCAAAACCGCCCAAGTTGGTCGATTGATATAACCCTAGATTGACATCCGGATAAACAGGATTCTGCACATGGTTCTGGTCAGTATTCAAAAACTCTTGGATTGGGGCCTTCATATTATTGCGT